>CALLKG010000058.1:0-82608 GCA_938008395.1 Corynebacterium tuberculostearicum | reverse complement strand
TGGCGGTATTTCTCTTCCAATCGCGCTGGGCCTGCTAGTTATGATGTATCCGCCCTTGGCTAAAGTTCGCTACGAAAAGACTCGAGACATTGCTGCCGATGGTCGCCTGATGGTGATATCTATCGTGCTGAACTGGGTGGTGGGGCCCGCGTTGATGTTTACCTTGGCGTGGATCTTTTTGGCAGACCAGCCGGAGTTGCGAACCGGCTTAATCATCGTCGGATTGGCGCGCTGCATCGCCATGGTCTTGGTATGGTCCGACCTTTCCTGCGCGGATCGAGAGGCCACCGCGGTACTTGTGGCTATTAATTCGATTTTCCAAGTAGCCATGTTTGGTGTCATGGGTTGGTTCTACTTGCAAGTTCTACCTGGATGGCTAGGCCTAGACACCACCTCTGTTGAATTTTCTTTCTGGTCCATCGTCACTGCGGTTCTTGTGTTCCTAGGAGTACCCCTGCTGCTTGGTGTGCTCTCACGGGTGTGGGGAGAAAAGGTCAAAGGACGCGAATGGTTCGAAGACCGTTTTCTCCCGGCAGTCTCGCCTTTGGCGATGATTGGTTTGCTCTACACCATCGTGCTGCTGTTTTCACTGCAAGGGGAGCAGTTGGTAGCGCAGCCTACTGCGGTGGTTAGAGTGGCGATTCCACTGGTTATTTACTTCGTTGGAATGTTTTTCCTTGCCTTGGGCGTAGCAAAAGCCGGGGGAATGAACTACGCACAGTCTGCTTCCGTGGCTTTTACCGCAGCCGGAAATAACTTCGAGCTAGCCATTGCAGTTTCCATCGGCACCTTTGGCGCCGCGTCAGCACAGGCCCTCGCCGGCACCATTGGGCCACTGATTGAAATCCCAGTACTCGTAGGGCTTGTTTACGTGATGCTCTGGATGGGTCCGAAAATGTTCCCAGGAGACAAAAGCTTGCCAAGTTAGCGCCGGCCCACCTGATACAGACAGCGAACCCCAGTCGGCGTGATGGTGATGGTCCACTTTGCGGGCGCGGTGCGCAGTCCCATGCGGCTCAGCTTCACCAGGTCCGCCTTTGCTAAAGCATCGAGCTGTTCGGATAGAGGGTCGAGGTCTACCTTCATGAACTTCGAGAGGGCAGTGGAATTAATCGTGTTTCCCTGCACCGCGCCGGCGGCGACGAGGGCGGTGAGGATGTCCGAGTGGGCGTCGGCAAGCTCCAAGCGAGCCTCCGTAACCCCGTCGAGCGGGTCTTTTTCAAGGATCTTGTTAATGCGGCGCCGGCCGATGCGGAAGGACTGGGAAAACATGCTCCATATACCAAGCGGCAAACCAAAGGCCCACCACGCGCCGGATAGGACGCCGGCAACGGGCGGGGCCAGTTCTACCTCTGGGAGCAGGCCGGCCGCGCTCAGTGGCGCCATGATCAACGGTGCAGCGATCGGGATAAACGGGGCAATATAGGCAATCGTGGGATAGTCGCCGTCGCGGAATTCCTCTTGTGCAGCGTTGATGCCGCGCGGGTAATTGCGAATGAGGTGCACCAAGCCCAGCACTGCAAAGACGGCAAAAACACCGGCTCCCATCAACATATAATCCACGCCCGTGTTGGCGAAGCCAATGGCAAAGCCGGCCGGCACGCCAAAGTAAAGTGCGGAGCGCACTGGGACTTCATTACGCTGTCGGTACTGCGCGAGTTCGCGCGCGGGGATTCGTGCTAGTTCTGCCACCCCGCCAACATAACACCGCCTGCTAGCTTGCCCGCGGTTCTGTGACACAATGGGGGATAGCGCGTACGAGACGCGGCATAACTTCATATCCCACAAACTTTTATAGCGCGCACTATGCCTCGTGCGGCGGCGGTACGGTCTTCGGCCGTGCCTGCGCCCGAGGCCGCGCCAAATACAGACGATGTACAGGAGTAAGCCCGAACATGGTGGCACAGAACTCTCAAGAAACAACTGAAAGCCTCAAGGCGGCGGCGTCTTTGGCCCAGAACCTGGATCGCGGCCAACTCAAGGACAAGACCCGCGTGTATTCCCTGGCCAAGCAGCTGGGGCTTTCCTCGCGCGAGCTGGTGGCACAGCTTAAAGACATGGGCTTGAAAAAGAGCGCGCAGAGCTCCCTTTCCCGCGAGGAAGCAGGCCAGGTGCTGGACGCTGTGGCGAACGCCGCCGCGGTTGCCGACGCCCCCGAAACTTCCACCCAAGCACCGGCTGAAGAGGCCAAGGGTGAGGCCGCTGCGCAACCGGAAGAACACTCGGACGAGGAACGGGAAAAGAAGCCGCCGAAAAAGCGCGCCAAGCGCGCCCGCAAGGCCACCCGTAAGTCCGCCGCCGTGGCACCCGAAGAGCCGGCAGATGCCGTCGAGTCAGGGGAAGGCGAGCAGTCCGCGGAAGACGAAGAGCACCTGCGCCACCGCGTGCGCAAGAACGTGGACAATGAGATCTCCCAGATCGAAGACAAGGTAGAGGCATCGCTGGCCCAGGCCGCAGCCGAAACTGGCGCAGCCGCCGAGGAGCCAGAGGACGCTGAAGCGGAAGTATCCGAAGCGGCAGAACCCACGGATGAGGCGGGCGAAGCACCGGCTAGCGCGCTCGATACCGGAACGGTTGATGCGGCGAAGTTGCACGAGGCGCTGGCCGAGGCCGGCGAGGACTTCGAGGATGACTACTACGCCCCGCACATCGTTCCGCGCGCGGAATCCGAGGAAGACTCCGGGCACTATGACTTTGCGCCCATCTTCATGGCCCCGCAGCAGGACGAAGCAGCGGCATTCGCACCGGCAGTAGACGCAGAGGAGGAGGACTTCGCTGCCGACGACTCCGCACGCGATGACAATGAGGGCGCAGCGGATTCCGCCGACGAAAACCGTGGGCACTCCGGCTCCGGCTCCGACCGCGGTTCCGGAAAGTCTGAGGGCCGCCGCCGTGGGCGCCGTGGCGCATCCCGTGGACGCGGCGCCGGTGCAAAGCGTGAAGAGCAGGCAGGCGAGCCCGAGCACATTGAAGAGCCGAAGGCCATCCGTGGCTCCACGCGCATCGAGGCTCAAAAGCGCCGTCGTGCCGAGCTGCGCGAAAAGGGCCGCACTCGCCAGCACATCGTCTCCCAAGCGGAGTTCCTTGCCCGCCGCGAAGCCGTGGAGCGCACCATGGTGGTGCGCGATAAGGAGCGCGAGGACGGCGCCGGCATCATCACCCAGGTGGGCGTGCTGGAAGATGACCTGCTGGTCGAGCACTTTGTGACCACCGAGTCCCAGGCCTCGCTCATTGGCAATATCTACTTGGGCCGCGTCCAAAACGTGCTGCCGTCCATGGAGGCGGCCTTTGTGGACATCGGACAGGGCCGAAACGGCGTGCTCTACGCCGGTGAAATCGACTGGCGCAAGACCAAGCTGCACGGGCGCGCCCGCAAGGTAGAAAACGCCCTGAAGTCTGGTGACCAGGTGCTGGTGCAGGTGGCTAAGGATCCCATCGGTCACAAGGGCGCGCGGCTTACCACCCAGATTTCCCTTGCTGGCCGCTACCTGGTCTACGTACCAGGCGGGCGCAGCGCCGGCATTTCCCGCAAGCTGCCCGCCCCGGAGCGCAAGCGCTTGAAGGATATCCTCGGCCGCGTGGTTCCAGGCGATGGCGGCGCGATTATCCGCACCGCCGCTGAAAACGTCCCAGAAGAGGCAATCGCTACCGACGTCAACCGCCTGCACAGCCGGTGGGAGGACATCGTGGCACACGCTAAGAAGGAGAAATCCTCCAAGGGCGCCAAGCCGGTGACCATGTATGAAGAGCCAAATATGCTCATCAAGGTGGTGCGCGATCTCTTCAATGAGGACTTCACCGAGCTCATCGTCGATGGCAAGCGTTCCTTCAATACCGTCCGCGCCTATGTGGATTCCATGGCGCCGGACCTTGCGGACCGCGTGGTGCGCTACCGCGCCAAGGACCACGGCGGGCAGGATGCCTTCGAGGCTTACCGTATTGATGAGCAGCTGCATAAGGCGCTCTCGCGCAAGGTATGGCTGCCCTCGGGCGGCACGCTGGTTATTGACCGCACGGAGGCCATGACCGTCATCGATGTCAATACCGGCAAGTTCACCGGTTCTGGCGGCAACCTGGAAGAAACGGTTACCCGCAATAACCTCGAGGCGGCCGAAGAAATCGTGCGCCAGATGCGCCTGCGCGATCTCGGCGGCATGATCGTCGTGGACTTTATCGATATGGTCCTGCCAGAAAACCAGGATCTGGTGCTGCGCCGCCTGAAGGAAGCCTTGGGCCGCGATCGCACCCGCCACCAAGTCTCCGAGGTTACCTCGCTGGGCTTGGTACAGATGACCCGCAAGCGCCTGGGCACCGGCCTGGTGGAGACCTTCTCCACCGAGTGCGAGTGCTGCAACGGCCGTGGCATCATCATTCACCAGTATCCGGTGGACGAGGCCGAGGACGATCAGCGCTCCAAGCATTCTGGCCGCAAGTCCAAGGCGCACAAGAAGCACCACCACGATCCGCAGCAGCACCCGGCTGCGGTGGCGATGCATAAGCACGAGCTTGACGACGCCCCCGAAAGCTCCTCCAAGCCTAAGCGCTTCAAGAAGACCCAGGCGCCGGTTTACGGCACTGAGAACGAAGAGGCCGCACGGGAATCTGCCAAGACGTCGTTGGAAGATCTCGTAGCTAACGTTGTTGTGGACGAGCGTGGTCCGGCTCAGTCGCAGGCCGAATCGGAAGAGCACAGCGGAGACCACGACCGCAACAAGGGGCGCGGACGTAGACGCGGTCATCGCCGCGCGCGCAAGCGCACTCAGACTGAGGTATCCGATATCGAGGCCATCGCGTATGCCGCGGCGGATAATGCGGCCGAGAGCGACGAGGTGCAGGAATTTAATTCCTACGTCCCCGATGCGGATACGGACGCGGACTCGGGTGCCGTTGCTCAGGCACACCCTGGTGCAGCGGCCGGCTCCAAGCGCGGCAAGAAGCCGCGCCGGGCGACGCGCCGGTCGCAGGTAACCCGCGAGGCCGCAGGCGGTGAGCAGAAGGCACCGGAAAAGAAAGCCGCTCCGGAGAAAATGGCTCCGGAGAAAGCAACTGGAAAGACCTATGACGAGGCAGTAGCCGAGTTTGAGGCTTCCCCGCGCCGCAAGCGCCGCACCCGCGGCAATTCGCGCTCCGACAGGCGCCCGCAGCCGCAGGATTTCGCGGTCGCCGGTGAGCAGGACTCTGCCGACGGCGACGGTAACGCTAGCCGGGCTGAAGCCCAGCACGGAGAGAAGACCTCGCGCGAAGAGCGCAAGGCTCGCGGGCGTAGACGCCGTCGCTCAGTGCGCACCCAGCAGGCCAAGCGCCGGAGCACCTCGCGCGTGCCGCACGAGGTCAAGGAAAAGGCGCAGGAACACGAACGCAACCAGGCGGGCGGGTCCGCCGAGCAGCGCCATGAAAAGGCAGCTGGCGCCGCACGCGCGGGGCGCGCCGGTGGCAAGGGCCGTGGGCGTCGCCGTGCCGTGCGTCAGGCCGCTCCTAAAAAGGCGGTAGCAGAGAATCCGAAGGTAACGAAGTCTACCCACGGTCGTTCGACGCAGGAGGATGGTTCGCCGGAGCGTTCCGGTGCTGGACAGCGGGCGGCCACGGGCGATACCAAGGTGCTGCGCCGCGGAAAGAAGAGGGCGGTGCGCAAGAAGGGGACGTCGGCAAGCGCCAAGGCCCCAAAGGTGCAGGATAACGCCGCTCAGAACCAGGCTGCAGGAAGCGGTGCACCCCAGGAAAATGCGCGCGCTAAGTCTGGGCGTGGCCGACGCCGCGTAGCACGGCGAAGCACGTCTTAGGGCTACGCCACGCGGGCACAAAAAGCGTGGTTTGTATTTTGTGCCCGCTACGGGGTAGTCTTTGACAGTCGCTGTTTAGTACTCACGGCGCTGGATCAGTCCGACACTCACTTTGTGAGCTGTGCGGGCATGTTCGCGCGGGAACTAAACGCAATGTGTAAGTGTCCATTCGGAACGCGGCCTCCCCGGTTGCTTCCGAGCGAGTTTAGATAAGGGGTAACCCTCTATGTACGCGATCGTCAAGACCGGCGGCAAGCAGTACAAGGTTGCTGAAGGTGACCTCGTCAAGGTCGAGAAGATCGAGGGTGAGCCAGGCTCTGCCGTAGCTCTCACCCCGGTTCTGCTCGTCGATGGCGCCGATGTTAAGTCCAAGGCTTCCGACTTGGAGAAGGTTTCTGTTTCCGCAGAAATCGTTGAGCAGGGTAAGGGCCCGAAGGTCGATATCCTGAAGTACAAGAACAAGACTGGTTACAAGAAGCGTCAGGGCCACCGTCAGCCTGTGACCACCTTGAAGATCACCGGTATCAAGTAAGCCTTAACCGGCTGTAATTATCCCTAAAGGAGGGAAAACCACATGGCACACAAGAAGGGTGCTTCCAGCTCCAGCAACGGTCGCGATTCCGAGTCCAAGCGTCTCGGTGTCAAGCGCTTCGGTGGTCAGCAGGTTAATGCCGGCGAGATCATCGTGCGTCAGCGCGGTACCAAGTTCCACCCAGGTGAGAACGTAGGCCGCGGCGGCGACGATACCCTGTTCGCGCTTGCAGCTGGCTCCGTTGAGTTCGGTATCAAGCGTGGCCGCCGTATGGTCAACATCGTTCCGGCTGAAGAGGTTGCTGCAGAGGCAACTGCCTAACTAAGGCCGCTGAGGTTAATCCTCGAGTCTGCCCCAGTGAGGGTGGCTCGAGGATTTTCTGGTTTTGTGGATACCGAAACGAGGCTCCACTCGGGTAATAGATACACCACGCTGGCGGACACAACCGATGGGATGGCCCACGAGGTAGGCCGTCTCTGTCAGCTGCGGTTGGAGTCCAGCCCAAGACACGCATTACACTGGCGGGGACAAAGATTTAACTAACGGAGGGTTTGACCATGGCACGTTTTATTGACCGCGTTGTCCTGCACCTGCAAGCAGGCGACGGTGGACACGGCTGTGTGTCTGTCCACCGCGAGAAGTTTAAGCCTTTGGGCGGCCCAGATGGCGGCAATGGTGGCCACGGTGGCGACATCATCCTCGAGGTTTCTGAACAAATCCATACGCTTATGGATTTCCACTACCGCCCGCATATTAAGGCGCAACGCGGCGGCAATGGCGCCGGCGATATGCGCAATGGTGGTTGCGGTGAAGACCTGATTTTGGAGGTCCCGGCTGGAACGGTGGTTCGCACCGAAAAGGGCGAAACCTTGGCGGACCTTACTGTTCCGGGAACGCGGTTTGTGGCTGCAGAAGGCGGGTTTGGCGGTCTGGGCAATGCCGCCTTGGCCTCAAAGAACCGCAAGGCACCGGGTTTCGCTCTACAGGGTGAGCCGGGTCAAGCACATGATCTGATCCTTGAGCTGAAATCTATGGCGGATGTAGGGCTGGTGGGCTTTCCATCGGCAGGTAAGTCATCCTTGATTTCGGTGCTGTCGGCCGCGAAACCCAAGATCGGTGATTATCCCTTTACTACGCTGCAGCCGAACCTTGGCGTGGTGGATATGGGAGATAGCTCCTTTACTATCGCAGACGTGCCGGGGCTTATCCCAGGCGCGGCCGATGGCAAGGGGCTCGGTCTAGACTTTTTGCGCCATATTGAACGCACAGCGGTGCTTGCCCATGTGGTGGATACCGCCACCATTGAGCCCGGCCGTGATCCGGTCTCTGATATTGAGGCGATGGAAAATGAGTTGGCAAAGTACCAGGAGGCTTTGCAGGAAGATACTGGTTTGGGGGATCTGCGTGAGCGCCCCCGCGTCATCATTTTGAATAAGGCAGATGTGCCTGAGGCCGAAGAGCTGGCGGAATTTGTCAAGGATGATCTGGAAGAGAAGTTTGGCTGGCCTGTCTTTATTATTTCGGCAGTCGCTCGCAAGGGTCTGGACCCGCTGAAGTTCCGGCTCATGGATATGGTGACCGAGCACCGCAAGGCCCAGCCGTTGCCAAAGAAGGATAAGAACCACACCGTTATCCATCCCAAGGCGCAGGGCCATAAGAAACATACCGGCGCGTTTGCTGATTTCACCGTGAAGCCTGATCCTGAGGTCGAGGGTGGCTTCATTGTTGAGGGCAAGAAGATTGATCGCTGGATTACCCAGACTGACTTTGAAAATGATGAGGCAGTGGGCTTCTTGGCAGACCGCCTGGCCAAGGCGGGCGTGGAAGACGAACTGCGCGAGCAGGGTGCAGTAGAGGGCTGCCCGGTAACCATCGGTGGCATCACCTTCGAGTGGGAGCCGATGACCGGCGGCGATCCAACGATGGCAAGCCGTGGCGAGGACGCCCGCCTGAAGGGCACGGGCCGTGTCTCCGCCGCGGAGCGTAAGCGCGCCTCCCAGGCGCGTCGCGGCCTTATCGATGAGTATGATTACGGCACCGATGAAGAGGTCACCCGCGAGGGCGCTAACCGCGATAGGTGGCAGGGCTAGTCCCCGGACCCCCTATTCTTGGGGTGTGCTGGAGGGTGGGCTTTGTAAACTCGGTTGGCATGTCTTCTGATGAACAGAAAGAACCCATCCTTCCGCTTCCGGTAGAGCCTTTTGACGGACCTACCGCTGATACCCCTTTCCCGGAGCCGCTCGATGAAAATCCGGTGGCGTCCGGTTTTGAATCGGATCTCCGCCACGACATCGCGCAGGCAAAGCGCGTGGTGGTCAAGATTGGTTCCTCTTCTCTCACGGATGAAAATTTCCGCGTTTCTCAAGAAAAGATCGATCACATCGTTGATGCCGTCCATGCGCGCATGGGCCGCTCCGATGTCATCATCGTGTCTTCCGGTGCGGTTGCCGCAGGTATGGGCCCGCTCGGCCTGCACCAGCGCCCCACCGATTTGGCTACTAAGCAGGCCTCCGCGTCCGTCGGCCAGGTGCACTTGGCCTCTGTGTGGGGCCAGTCCTTTGCACGCTATAAGCGCACCATCGGCCAGGTTCTTCTCACTGCCTCCGATACCGGCCACCGCGACCGTGCCCGCAATGCGCAGCGCACCATTGATCGCCTGCGTCAGCTGCGTACCATTCCTATCGTTAACGAGAATGACGCCGTGGCTACCTCGGAAATGCACTTCGGCGATAACGATCGTCTCTCCGCACTGGTGGCCAACCTGGTGGGCGCGGACGCGCTCTTCCTCTTCTCTGATGTACCTGGTTTGTACGATAAGAACCCCGCCGAGCCGGATGCCAAGTTCATCGATGAGGTACGCACCGGCAAGGACTTGAAGGGCGTTGTGGCTGGCGATGGCGGCAAGGTCGGCACTGGCGGAATGGCCACCAAGGTTTCCGCGGCCCGCCTGGCTACCCGCGGCGGCATCCCAGTGCTGCTGACCTCCACGGATAATATTGGCCCCGCGCTTGCCGACGCCTCCGTGGGCACCGTCTTCCACACCCGCGAGGAACGCCAGCTGTCTGCCTGGAAGTTCTGGGCTCTCTACTGCGCCGATACCGGCGGAGCAGTCCGCCTCGATGAAGGCGCCAAGGAGGCCGTCACCAAGGGCGGCACCTCGCTGCTCGCCGTTGGTATTACCGATGTGCAAGGCGAGTTCAACAAGGGAGAAATCATCGACATCCTGGGCCCGAATGGTGAGGTCATCGGCCGCGGTGAAGTGCGCTTCGATTCTGAGGAGCTGCACGCCATTAAGGGCAAGAAGATGGAAGAGCTTCCTGAGGAGCAGCGCCGTTCCGTCGTCCACGCGGATTATCTCTCCAATTTCGCCTCCCGCATCTAAACCCGAGTCCGAGATTCCCCGTATGGTTGGGGCATGAAGTATTTCATGGGACCGGAAACCTGGCAGCCGATGGTAGAAGACATCGATGCTGCCGGGCACCAACGCGTAAGCAGCATCGAGGACGCCGAGGTCTATATCAATAATGCGCCCAACCCGCGCCGCATCCCCGAGATGCCGGAGAATATCGGTTGGGTGCAGCACTGTTTTACCGGCGTCAATCAGCTCATTGATGCAGGCGTCATTACCCCAGACGGCGTGCCATGGTGCAACTCCGCCGGCGCCTTTGCCCAGCCAGTGGCCGAGTCCGCACTCGGGTTGGCGCTTTCCCAAGCGCACCACCACAAAGCCTTCGCCCAAGCCGCTACGTGGTCGGTGGCCAAGGAGCTGGATGAGTCCCAGGCCTGGCTCTATAACCAGCAAGGGCCGAAGGGGGTAGCGATCTTTGGCGCTGGGGGCATCGGCAAGCAGCTCATTAAGCTCCTGCGGCCCTTTGGCGTGCACATTACTGCGGTCAATCGCTCCGGCCGCGCGGTGGAAGGCGCCGATGAGGTGGTGCCCATGGATAAAGCCCAGCACGTGTGGGGCGAGGCGGATTTTATTTTCTGCATCCTCCCGGCGACCAAAGACACGGAGGGGCTTATCGATGCCGCCACTTTCCGCGCCATGAAGCCCTCCGCCATCTTCATCAACGTCGGCCGCGGCAGCACCGTAGTAACCGAGGACCTCGTGGAAGCCTTGCGTAGCGGTGAAATCGCCGGCGCCGGCTTGGAGGTTATGGATCCCGAGCCGCTGCCCGATGGGCACCCGCTTTATGACCTTCCCAATTGCACCATGACGCCGCACATGGCCGCCTCCGCGCACGTGGCGCAGTTTCACCTGGGCGCTATTTTCAACGCTAATGCCGCAGCGTGGGAGAGGGGAGAGGCCATGCCCACCCGCGTCGATGTGGAGGCTGGCTACTAATGAAGTACGCGATGCTGCCCACCCCGTGGGAGGAAACCCTGCAGGCCCTCGATGCCGCCGGGCACGAACGCGCCCCACTGGAGGAGGCCGAGGCCCTCATCTTCAACGGCGGTCCCGATGATTTCCCGCAGCCCCTCCCGCCAAGCGTCGGCTTGGTGCAGGTTCCCTTTGCCGGGGTGGACCACCTGCTCGAGGTCATGCGCGATACCACCGCCCGCTGGTCCAACGCGGCAGGGCTGTATGACGCCACCGTGGCCGAGTCCACCATTGCGCTTCTGCTCGCCCAATTGCATGCGCACAAGCGGGTGGGAACGAGCTGGAATAACCGCGATGAGGTGGAGGCGCACACCAGCTTCCTGTTCGAGGATAAGACGGTGGCGGTGGTAGGTGCTGGGGGCATCGGCAAGCGGCTAATCCGCATGCTGGAGGGCTTTGGTCCGCGCATCATTGCGGTCAATCGCTCCGGCAATCCGGTAGAAGGCGCCGATGAAACCTTCGCCACCGCCGATATCGAGCGCGTGTGGCCGGCCGCCGATTATTTCGTGGCGCTTGCGCCGCTCACGGAACAGACCCGCCAGCTTTTCGATGCCTCTGCTTTCCGCGCCATGCCGAACCACGCCGTGATTATCAATGTCGGCCGTGGGCCACTGGTGGATACCGATGCGCTGGTTGAAGCCCTGCGTGACGGCCACATCGCCGGCGCCGGCTTGGATGTCACCGACCCCGAGCCGCTGCCCGACGGGCACCCGCTATGGGAGATGCCCAACGTAGTCATCACCCCGCATCTGGCCAATCCGCCGTATTCGGTGCGCCGCCGCATCGGTGCGCATGCTGCAAAGGTCATGGAGCGCTTTGCCGCCGGTGAAGCAATCTCCACGGAAGTAGATATTGAAGCCGGCTACTGATGGATAGCCCCGGTAGCCGCGCTGACGATGGCCAGCTCAACCCCACCGCGGCTGAGGTCGCTGAAATGCGCGTGGCCTTTCGTTAGGCTGGTATGACATGAGCAACACTGAACGCGAAGAAGTTCTGTCCAAAGCCCGTGCTGCTAAGGACGTAGCGCCCGTCGTAGCGCAGCTGTCCACGCCGCGCAAGAACGAAATCTTGCAGCGCGCAGCCGAAAACCTCATTGCCCACACCGAGGATATCCTCGCCGCTAATAAGCAGGACATCGAAGCTGGCCGCGAGCGCGGCATGTCCGAGTCCCTCATTGACCGCCTGTCCCTCGACGCCGCGCGAGTCGAAGGCATCGCCGGTGGCCTGCGCCAGGTAGCCGGCCTGCAGGACCCAGTAGGGGAGATCCTGCAGGGCCGCACCATGGACAACGGCATTCAGATGAAGCAGGTGCGCGTTCCGCTCGGTGTCATGGGCATGGTCTATGAGGCCCGCCCGAATGTCACCGTGGACGCCTTCGGCCTGGCCATTAAGTCCGGTAACGTGCCGCTGTTGCGCGGTTCCAAGTCCGCACGCAACTCCAATGCCAAGCTGGTAGAAATCCTGCAGGATACCCTCACCGAGTTCGACCTTCCGCGCGAGGCCGTGCAGCTTCTGCCATGCGAGACCCACGATTCCGTCCAGGACCTCATCACTGCTCGCGGCCTGGTGGACCTGGTCATTCCGCGCGGTGGCGCCAAGCTTATTGAGGCCGTCGTCACCGGTGCCACCGTCCCAGCCATTGAGACCGGCACCGGCAACTGCCACTTCTACGTGGACGCCTCTGCGGACCTGAACAAGGCCATCGACATGGTCATCAACGGCAAGACCCGCCGCACCTCCGTGTGCAACTCCACGGAGTGCGTGCTTATCGACGCCGCCTTGGACGACTCTGCCAAGCTGCGCATCGTCACCGCGCTGCAGGAGGCGGGCGTGACCATCCACGGCGACGTCGCCGAGCTCGAGGCTTTCGGCGTTAAGGATGCCGTGCAGGCCACCGATGAGGACTGGCGCGAAGAGTCGCTGTCCATGGATATCTGCGCCAAGGTGGTCGACGGCGTCGACGGTGCCATTGCGCACATCGCCGAATTCACCACCGGCCACACCGAGGCCATCGCCGCGCAAGACGCCGACGTCCTAGTGAAGTTCGGCAACGAAGTGGATGCCGCTGCGGTCATGCTCAATGCCTCTACCGCCTTCACCGATGGTGAGGTCTACGGCATGGGTGCGGAAATCGGCATTTCCACCCAGAAGCTGCATGCCCGCGGCCCGATGGCGCTGCCGGAGCTGACCTCTACCAAGTGGATTCTGCAGGGCACCGGTCAGACCCGCCCTTAGTAGTGCGACTATAATCACCACCCATGACTAGCCCACAGCGCATCGGCATCATGGGTGGCACCTTTGATCCCATCCACAATGGTCACTTGGTAGCGGCCAGTGAGGCCGCCCACCGCTTTGCCCTCGATACCGTCGTCTTCGTGCCCACCGGGCAGCCTTGGCAAAAGTCCCACCGCGACGTCACCGCGGCCGAGCACCGTTATTTGATGACGATGGTGGCTACCGCATCCAACCCGCGCTTTACCGTCTCCCGCGTGGATATTGACCGCGAGGGGCCTACCTATACCATCGATACGCTGCGGGATTTGCGGGAACTCTTCCCAGAAGCGGAGTTCTACTTCATCACCGGGGCCGACTCGCTGGCTTCCATCATGAGCTGGCATAACTGGGAAGAGATGCTGGAGATGGCGCACTTTGTGGGCGTGACCCGCCCCGGCTATGAATTGAGCGCCGATATGCTACCTGCCGATGCGCAAGAGGCCATCGATCTTATCGACATTCCCGCCATGGCCATTTCCTCCACGGCGTGCCGCGAACGCGCCGGGCAGGGGCAGCCCGTGTGGTACCTCGTTCCGGATGGGGTGGTGCAGTACATCACCAAGAACAATCTCTATGGGCCCAACCCAGATAAGCCCCTGTAGAAACTTCCGCGGCCTTCCCAAGATTTTGGGCACGGGCCTGCTAAACGTGCAAGAATAGACTCTCAATAGAGATAGTTCATACCGAAAATACTCAGACGCGAAAAGGGAATTTTTACACATTGTCTACTTCTGATCTCGCCCGCCGCATGGCAGAAACCGCGGCCCACGCCGCGCAAGAAAAGCTGGCCACCAATATCGCGGCCATTGATGTCTCCGATGTCCTCGCTATCACCGAGGTCTTCGTGCTCGCTTCTGCAGACAACGAGCGTCAGGTCGGCTCCATCGTGGATGAAGTCGAAGACGAAATGACCAAGCAAGGCTTCGAGCCGCAGCGCCGCGAAGGCAACCGCGAGAACCGTTGGGTGCTACTGGATTATGGCAATATCGTCGTCCACGTTCAGCGCAATGACCAGCGCGAGTTCTACGGCCTAGACCGCTTGTACCACGATTGCCCAGCACTGGAGATCGAGGGCATCGAGGCCCCAGAGCGCCCGGGCGAATGGACCCATGGCGTCAACCCGCGCGAAGTTGATTCCATCGACGAGCTCCCCCTGGCCGATAAGGTCCCTGGTGAGGACGAGGAGCTTTAAACCCGCATGAGCCGCCGCCTGATCCTGATCCGCCACGGACAAACTACCTATAACGCCACCGGTCGCATGCAGGGCCACTTGGACACCGAGCTGTCCGAGCTGGGCTATGAGCAGGCCCGCGCCGCCGGGCGCCTGCTGCAGGATCAGGGCGTGTCTAAAATCGTCGCCTCCGATCTCCTCCGCGCGCGCGAAACCGCCCGCGTCGTCGCCGAGGCCCTCGGCGTGGAATTCACCACGGATGCCCGCCTGCGCGAGACACACCTAGGCCAGTGGCAGGGCAGAACCTCCGCCGAAGTAGATACCGAGTTCCCAGGCGCGCGTGCCATCTGGCGCCACGACCCCACCTGGGCGCCGCCGCAGGGCGAATCCCGCGTAGATGTGGCCGAGCGCGCCCGGCCCGTCGTCGATGAGCTCATGGCAGACTTCGCCGGCTGGGACCACGGCCCCGTCCTCATCGTGGCCCATGGCGGCGCCATCTCAGCGCTGACCTGCCACCTGCTGGGCCTCGACCACGCGCAGTACGGCATCCTTTCCGGACTGAAAAATACCCACTGGTCGCAGCTGACCGCCCGCCCGGACTTTAACCCGGAAACGCCGCTGTCCTCCCTGGACTTCACCCCAGACAATGTGGGCAGCGCCCAGTGGTATTTCGACGGCTGGAATATGGGCGGCGAGGTCACCGGGGACGGCGGGGCGGATATCTAGTGACGGTTCGCGTCATTACGGATTCCTCCGCGGGCCTGCCGCCGGAGCTGGCGGAGCAGCTATCCATCACCGTCATTGACCTGCACCTTATGGAAAGCCACGGCAAGGATGGCCTGGAGCGCTCCACCTCGGGGTTGAGCGCGCTGGAGCTGGCCGCCGCCTACGGCCGCGAAATGGAGCGCGCCCAGGATGATGGCGTGATAGCCATTCACCTGTCCAAAGAGCTATCTTCCACCTATTCCGCCGCGGTATCGGCCTCCGGCGTCTTCCCGCACACGGTGCGGGTTATTGACTCCGGCTCGGCCGGCATGGCCATGGGCGCGGCCGCCATGTCCGCGGCTAAGCTCGCCTCCCGCGGCGCCAGCTTGGACGAGTGCTACGCCGCGGCCGTCGATACCCTCAAGCGCGCGTCTACCTGGGTCTACCTGCATTCCACGGAGGACCTGCGCCGCTCCGGCCGCCTTTCCCCGGCCACGGCCGTGCTGTCTACGGCGCTGTTGGCCACCAAGCCGATTATGTCGATTACCCGCGGCAAGCTGGAGCTGGTGGGCAAGACCCGCACCCAGACCAAGGCCTTTACCAAGCTGGTGGACCTCATCGCCTCCCGCGCGGACGGCGAGCCGGCCTTCGTCGCCATTCAGCACAATCAGGCCGAAGACGCGGCTGCCAAGCTGGAGGCGCTCCTTGAAGCGGCGCTGCCGCAGGGGTCGTCCTTCCTCTGCACTCCGCTTAACGACGTCCTCTCTGTCCACGCCGGCCCCTCCGCCATCGGCGTCTCCGCCGTGTTTAGCTCCGAGCCTCCCGCGGAACCAGCACATCCTCACACACGTGGTCGACCCCGCGCCTTCCCGCCGCGCCGATCTGTGGATAACTAGCCCCACCGCGCCGGGTTCGTTGACGCCCACAACAAGTTATCCACAGGCTACCTTCGCTCGACCTACCGCTTAATTGCGCCTGCGCTTAGCCTCAGCGCCATGGCGGCACCCAAGATCAGCGAACGACTCCGCGAATTTACCCAACCCACCGGCGAGGAAGAGCTCCTCGCCGTCGATTACCCGCGCCCGCGACTGCGCATCAGCCCCTGGCAGGCCTGCGCCGTGGCGGTCATTCTCGTTATCGGCGTGGTGGTCTGGCTCGGCATCAATGCACGCTCCGAAGAATCTTCCGGCATGCCCGAGCCTGCAGCATTAAGCGAGGCCCCTAGCGAGGAACCCAGCGAAATCATCGTCTCGGTCATCGGCGAAGTTACAGAACCCGGACTGAAAACACTCGAGCCCGGCGCGCGTGTGGCCGATGCCCTCGCCGCCGCCCAGCCGCTACCAGGTGCCGAGACCATGGCGCTCAACCATGCGCAGCGGCTTTCCGACGGCCAACAACTCCACATCCTGCCCTCCGGCGCCGCCCCAGCTCCCGCACCCGGCGAACCTACCCCAGCCGGGGACAACCCCAGCAGTCCCGGTGGCAGCGCTAGCGGCAGCGGCGTGAGCCTCAATAGCGCCACCGCCGAGGAGCTCACCGAACTCAAGGGCGTCGGCGAGGTGACCGCGCAGGCCATCGTGGCCTACCGCGAGGAGCACGGCGGTTTCAAGGATGTAGAAGAGCTCCTCGAGGTCTCCGGCATCGGCCCGGCGAAGCTGGCGCAGCTCAAAGACCAGGTCCAGCTCTAACCCGAGCTCGAGCGTGCGATGCGAGAACTGCGGCTCGTCCCCGGCGCGGCCACCGCCTGGCTGGCCGTCATCGCCGTGCTGCTCGCCGGCCGCGGCTGGGCCACCGCACTGATCGCGGCCGTCGTCGCGCTGTGCCTCATTGCCCGTCAATGGGGCCAAGCGCTCTTTTGCGGGGCGGTCGCTGGGGGTGCGGCGCTCGTTGCCGCGGTACGCCAGGCCCGCGCCGCCGCCTTCGATCTCGGCACCGAAGTCACCGGGCGACTCGTCACCGCACCGACGCAGACCAGCACGGGCGGCTGGCTGCTCAAGCTCAAGGTTCCGGGATACCCCACCCAGTTGCCGGTCTTTAGCCCGGAACCGGTCCCGGCAGCCGCCGGCGCCGAGCTTAAGATCAGGGTGAGGGTAGGGGAGTCGGACAGGGCGGGCGTCGGAAAGCTCAGCGCCAATGCCACCGACGTACAGGTAACCGCCGAGCCCGAAGGCCTGGCCGGCTGGGCGGCCGAGGTGGCCGAGAATTTCCGCGCGCTGGTACTCGATACCGTAGGCCCCTCTAGCCAAGGCCTCATCCCCGGCATGGTGCTCGGCGATACCGCGCTGCAAGATACCGCCGAGCGTGACCTGTATATCGCTACCGGGCTCTCCCACTTGAGTGCTGTATCCGGCGCCAATGTGGCCATCGTCTGCTCCGCCGCGGCCGTGGTCTGCGCTGCCTTCGCGCTCGGGCCCCGCGCCCGCGTGGCCGCCTCCCTGTGCGCGCTGGCCACCTATGTTCTGCTTGTGGGCTTCGAACCCTCCGTCCAGCGCGCGGCCGTCGCTGGTGTAGTGGGGCTGCTCGCGGTGCTCAATTCCACGCGCATGGAGCCCATCCATGCCTTAAGCCTCGGCATCATCGCGCTGCTCTTTGTGGATTCCGACCTCGCCGTGCACTTCGGCTTCGCCCTATCCTGTGCGGCGACGCTCGGCATCGTGGCGCTGAGCCCGCTCATCTATAAGCACTTGGCCGTGACCGGCTGGCCCGCCATCTTCCTGCGCGCGGTTGCCGTGGCCATCGCGGCCGATATCGTCACCCTGCCGCTGGTAGCACTCATGTCCGGTGAGGTATCCGTCGTTTCCGTGCTGGCCAATATCCTGGTCGAGCCTGCCACCGTGCCGATTACCATCGTGGGGCTTTTCGCCGCCATCTTTGCCCAGCTCGGCCCGCTCGATGTGCTGGGCGCCGGCCTGCTGCGCCTCATCGAGCCCTTCTCGTGGTGGATTAATACCGTCGCCCACGGCGTGGCCCACCTACCCGTAGTCACCATCCCCGCCAACCCGCTTTTTACGCTGCTTGCCTACGCCTGGATCATCGCCGGCCTCCTCTATCACCGCCCGTGGCTCACCTTGGCGCTGACGCTGGCGGGCATCGCCTGGCTCGGCCTGGCCGCAGGCTAGAATGGCGGGCATGCCTCCAGTACACCTCATCCTCGGCGACGATGAATTCCTCACCGAACGCGCCCGCCTGCACATCCAGCGTGCTGCGGCCGAGGAGAGCGGACCTTCCGGCACCCGGCCCGAGCTGACCAAGCTCAAGGCCTCCGAGGTCTCTGAGGGCGAGATCCTCGAGGCCACCAGCCCATCGCTGTTTGGCGATAACCGCGTCATCGTCATCAGCGACTGCGAGCGCGCCGGCAAAGAAGTAGTCGATATCATCCTGCGCGCCTGCGCCAACCCCGCGCCGGGCATGACCATGGTCATCATCTACTCCGTGACGGCCAAGACGCTGAAGAAAAAGAAGAAGCAGCCCGAGCTCGTGGCCAAGCTGCGCAAGATTGCTGAGGTCCACGAGGTCTTCTCGCTCTACCCCAATGAGCTGGGCCAGTGGGCCACCCGCGAATTTTCCAGCCACGGCGTGCGCCCCACCCCGGACGTTATCCACGCCGTGCTCGAGGGCGTGGGCTCTGACCTGCGCGAGCTGGCTTCGGCCATCTCTCAGTTGGTCTCCGATACCGGCGGCAACGTTACCCGCGAAGCGGTGCAAAACTACTACGTCGGCGTGGCCGAGGTAGCCAATTGGGACATTGCCGACGCCGCCGTCGCCGGCCGCGTCGAAGCCGCCGTATCCACCTGCCGCCGCGCCCTCCAGCTGGGCGCGAGCCCCGTGGCGATTGCCGCCGCGCTGGCCAATAAGGTCGGCGCCGTCGCCCGCCTCTACTCCGCGCGCGGGGACCAATACTCGCTGGCGAGCCAAACCGGCCTAGCACCCTACGTGGTCAAAATGACCCAGCCGGTGGCCCGCCGCTGGTCCGCCGATAATGTCACCAAGGCGGTCATCCTCGTCTCAGAGCTCGATGCCGCCGTCAAAGGCCAAGGCGGTGAGCCTGAATTCGCCATAGAGGCGGCCGTCAAACGCGTCGCGGAACTGGCGCGATAAGCTAGAAACCATGTCTGAGACGCAAGTGCAAGAATTCGCCGGTCGACTCTTTGACATGGCGCGCGAGGGCAACCTGGACCTCCTCGCCTATATCGACCACGGCGTGAATATTGACCTCGTTAACCACGAAGGCCAGTCCTTTATCATGCTCGCCGCCTATCACGGCCACGCCGAGCTGGTTTCCGCACTTGCCCGCGCCGGCGCGGACGTCAACCTGCTCAATGACCGCGGCCAGTCCCCGCTGGCCGGTGCCATCTTCAAGAAGGAAGACGCGGTTATCGACGCCCTCCTTTCCGCCCACGCCGACCCCACCGCCGGCCAGCCCTCCGCGCTGGATTCCGCCCGCCTGTTCGGCCACGAGGACCTCGTCCCGCGCCTCGAAAGCGAGGCGGGGGAGTGACCTGGACATCCTTTTTCACCCTCTTGCTGATGAACCTGGTGGGCGTCGCCTCGCCGGGGCCGGACATCATTTTGGTAACCCGCTACGCCACCCGCTCGCGCCGCCACGCCATCGCCGCGGCCGCTGGCATCCAGATCGGCGTGCTCTTTTGGTGCGCCGCCACCGTCTTTGGCGCCGCCGCGCTGCTGACCGCCTTCCCGGAAATCCTCGGCGCGGTCCAAGCCATCGGCGGCTGCTTCCTAGTGTTTATGGGAACGCGCGCGCTGCGCAGCGGCATCGCCCAGCGCGCCAACCCGCCCGTGGACTTAGAAGACGCCGCTGCCCAGCTCGGCCGCCTGCGCACCGCCTTCAAGGTCGGCCTGGCCACGAATATGTCCAACCCGAAAATCGTGCTCTTCCTCGCCGCGATGATCGCCCCGCTGCTTCCGGCTAGCCCACCCATCTGGTTGGCCATTGCGCTGACACTTTCGCTCTCGCTGTCGGCCTTCCTCTTCTTCCTCGTCGTCGCCACGGTAATTTCCACCAACGCGGTGCGCCGCAAACTCATCGCTGCCGGCCCGTGGATCGACATCGGCTCTGGCCTCTTCTTCATCATCGCCGGCATCGTCCTCATCATCTCCGGCGGGCAGAACCTGCTGGCCTAAAACAGGCGCGGCGTGCCCTCTGCCACCGTGTCCAGCACCCACTGGGTCCAGCGGGCGACGGTGGAGGCGCGCCGCCGGGACGTCGCCAAGCTGAGCCCCAGCCCCTCCATGGCCGCGCAAATCTCCGCGGTGCTAGCCACCGCGCCGCGGGCCAGGCTGAGCTCAAGCACCTCGCGGAAAACCCGCCGCGCCGCCAGCGCCCGTATGAGCGCCGCATTCCGGGCGTCGCGCTGCGGCTGCTCGATAACCCGCCGCCCGTGCTCCGTCGGCTCCCACGCTTCCTCCACCGGCTCCGCCAGGCCCAGGTAGCGCGCGGCGTTGGCATAATAATCCGTCTGCCGCGGGTCGAAGTCATAGCGCTGGGTAATCTCCGCCTTGCTCAGCGGCTGCAGGGCGATGAGCTCCAGCAGGTTGACCACCCGCTCGAAACTATTGGCCTGGGGGAAGGGCACGGCCGGCTCGGGTTCGGGCTCTACCGCCCGCACAATATCGAGCGCCGCCTGCGCGTCCAAGGTCGAGGCCGACAGCGCGTAGCGGGCGCTATCAACCAGCGCAATGCTGCGAAAATCCGCCGGATCCCGAAATTCATAGCGGTACAGGTGGAAAATACCATTGGAATACACCAGGTAAACCGGCACGACATCCTTGGCCAGGCGCTGCTGGAAACGGCGATACGGAAAATACAGCTGCCGGATATTGAAATCATCCGAAAGGTGGTTCTTCGCCTCCACCAGCACCAGGTGCTCGAGCGATTCGAAGCCGCCGTCGATCTCCATCTGCGCGCGGTCCACCGCCACATCCACGCCCAAGTCCGGCAGCCGCACCTTAAGCCCGCGCGTGGACATGCGCCCGGCCACCGTCGCCTGCAATGGCCCGCAGCCCAGGAAGTCCTCTAGCATCCCGCTTGCCGACGCCCCATTTAACGCCACCGCCTCCGAGCTCACCCCCTCCAACGAGAGGGTGTCCAGCCCCGCGGGCAACTCCAGCGTGCGTACCTCGCCGCGCTGCGTTTCTGGAAACCGTTCGTAGAGGTTGAACCGGCCCACCAGGTATTCGCTGCGGCTGACCGGTACGATTCCCAGCTGGAGGCGCTGAAAGATCCACGGCCGCGACGTAGAAAAATCATGCTTGGCCATCAGCCGCGGCTGCCGGCCCGAAAGCCGTTCTAGCTCCCGCGCGCCGATATAGAAATACCCGCGCCGCTCCAGCTCCGCGTCGTATCCCGCCGCCAGGATGCGCAGCCACCCCCAGTCATTGACGCCGAGCTTCACCGACTCCGGCACACCAAAGCGCGCCCGCAGCTCCCGCGCTTCCGGCTCGCTAGTCACCGCGGACCTCGTAGTTGCGCACCAGGACCTCGTCGACCTTGCCGCGTTTCGAGCCAACGGAGTTAATCGCCCGCGTCGCGCCCACGATGCCTACTTCATAGTCCGCATAGAGCTCGCGGATGAACTCGGTGGCCGAATTAGACAACAGGAACTTCACCCCGCGCCTATCCAAGTCATCGCAGACCTCTTTGAGGCGCTCTTGCTCCGCACGGTCAAAGCCGCCCTTTTGGTAGCCGGTAAACGAGCTCGTCACGTTCACCGGGTCATAAGGCGGGTCGAAGTATACAAAGTCGCCCTCGCGCGCCTCTGCTACCGCCGCGGCGAAATCACCCTGCGAGAAGGCCACATCATTGTCCGCAAAATAGCGGTGCACCGCGAGTAGCGTGTCCTCATCGCAGATGGTGGGATTCTTATAGCGCCCAAACGGGGCATTAAACTGACCGGCCGCGTTCACGCGGTACAGGCCGTTATAGCAGGTGCGGTTGAGATACAACGTTCGTGCCGCGCGCTCGACGGGGGAGAGGGCGGCAAACTTGTGGGCATCCCGGTCCACTGCGCGCAGCGCATAGAAAAACTCTGCCTCATTGGGGTAGCCCGCGAGTTCCTCAATGAGCTCATCGACGCCGCCGCGCACCACCTCATAGAGGTTGATGAGCTCACCATTGAGATCGTTGACCCGTGCGCTGGCCGGTTCGAGAGAGAAAAGCACCGCACCGCCACCAATGAAGGGTTCATAAAATCGCCGCGGGGCCTCCGCCGGCAGGGCGGCGTGGATATGCGGCAAGAGCTGGCGCTTCCCGCCCGCCCATTTCACCAGTGGCTTAACGTTTTTCATCGTTGATTCATCTTAGCCGCCCCACCGGACACGAGCACCATCGGGCCTTCGAACGCACGAGCGGATAAAATGTGGGGCCGGCCGCGCGAGCTTGGCGGCCTGGTTGTCCAACGTCACAGTTTTCCCGAATGGTGCCATGACGGGCGCAAACTCGCCGCCGTGCAGGCGGGAAATTCCCGCGAAGCGCATGGTGGTTTCCCTGACCGAATATAAGGTAATAAAATCGCCCCAAAATCCCTTAGTTTGTAGGCAAAATAGAATTTCCTCACAATTCCTTAGGGAGAAAGAAAAGATACTGAAGCTTAAAGGGCGTCGGGACAGAAAGGGGCATTTATGCCGCGTATATCAAAAATCCGAGTCGCTGCGCTCAACCTCGTCATCGAGAGAGGTTATGACGGGTTCACCATGGAGGAACTCGCACGCGAGGTAGGCGTTTCCCGCCGTACCCTTTTCAATCACATAAAAGACAAAGAATCGGCAGTTTTAGGCCCCGAATTTTCGGAGGAAGTAGAGAGCCAATTCCAGAATTTCGCTGCCGGCCTGCCCACCGGAAGCCTGCGCGAAGATTCCGAAATCATGGCCATGGCCGAATTCAACCGTGCCGTAGGCAATGAGTTCTTCCCCGAAATTTCCCAGCTCACGGCCCAGGCACTGGCAAAGGACACGAAGCTGCGCGCCCTGTACTGCCAGCGCAATAGCCGCATCATTCAGCGCGTCCGCCAGGCGGTACAGGCCCGTGAGGGGTGGAAGTCCTCCGATCCGCGCCTCACGCCGACCGTCAACATTATCTACACCCAGTTGCTGACCGCCTATGAGACCTTTGTGGAAACCCGTGGCGGCACTTCGCTTGCCGACGCCTTCCACAACGCCGGCGCCATCTTCGAAGACTACTTCAACGACGAACTGGCCTAAGCGCCCCGCCTAAGTCTCACCGGCCCTGCCTGCCGGTTCCGCCGCCCAAAATAAGCTAAGAAAATCCCCCGGGCGCGCTCCGTAGAGCGCGACCGGGGGATAATCTGTGCAATGGCTCTTAGTCCATCTTGTTGAACGCGGAAGCCATGCCGGACTTCTTGTTGGCTGCGGTGTTGCGGTGGAAGACACCCTTGGACACGGACTTGTCCAGGGCGCGGGATGCCACGCGCAGCTGCTTCTCAGCAGCAGCCTTGTCGCCAGCGGCAACGGTCTCGCGGAACTTGCGGATCTCGGTACGGACGGCGGAGCGAACGGACTTGTTACGCTGACGTGCCTTCTCGTTGGTGATAACGCGCTTCTGCTTGGACTTGATATTTGCCATGAAAAATACCTCTTAGTAATCGAAAGTGATTGACGTAGAAACCGACCTACTCGGACTACTCCCGCGGCCAGCAATTACTGGCGCGCTCGGCGCTGGTATTCGAAGAGCGAACCCAAGGTCCTGCCCGCCCCGACCAACGCGCCCGGCAAGTAAGTAACCAACACACAATAGCAGTACCGAACCCGACCTGCCAAAACTCTCCCCGTGGCCGCCGTCTCCTAGGCTGCTGGCTCCCAGCCCGATGGCTCCCTATCCGTCGGCCGCGCGGCGGCTAGGCCTAGTGGCGGCTAGGCCCAGTGGTAGCGCGCCCGCAGCCTATTCGCGATTCGTTCGAATCTGCGTTCCGGAAAAAGAGTGCCTTGCCGGCGCACCTGCTCCTCGGATACCTCGAGCAGGCGGTCGAGGCGCACCCAGCAATCGCACCCGGATTCGTCCCATTCGCCGGAACCGATTTCCAGCCAGGCGTCGTCAAGCGCATGCTTTGGGTTGGGGGAGATAAGCAAACCCATCACCGTGGTGCGGGTGCGGCCGACGACCAAAATGGCGCGCTCGCGCGGTGGTGCCTGCTTACCTTCGGCCGGTACCCACACCCAGACCACCTCGCCGGAATCGGCCTGGCCGTCCATATCGGGGGAGAAAAATATGGATCGGGGGTGGGCGGCGGTGGCCTCTACCTGGATATCGGCGGCCTTGCGCGGCCCGTGGAACTCATCCGACCTATCCAGCCCCAACCGGGAATTAATGCGGCTCAGGCCGGTGTCTATGGGCTCGCGCTCGCTGATTCCCAGCGCTTGGCGCAGACGGGTGAGCATGGCGCTTTTCATGTCGACTATTGTAGACGTATGTCTGAAAACTTTGCGGCCACGACGTTTACGGATCCCGCCCGAATCCGAAACTTCTGCATTATTGCTCACATCGACCACGGCAAGTCGACGCTGGCGGACCGCATCCTGCAGCTATCCAAGGTGGTTGCGGAGCGCGATATGCGTGACCAGTTCCTCGATAATATGGACATCGAGCGCGAGCGCGGCATCACCATTAAGGCGCAGAACGTGCGCCTGCCGTGGGTGCCCCAGTCCGGCACCGCGCAGGGGGAGCAGATTGTCATGCAGATGATCGACACCCCCGGCCACGTGGACTTTACTTACGAGGTCTCCCGCGCGCTCGAGGCGTGTGAGGGCGCTATCCTGCTTGTCGACGCCGCCCAGGGCATCGAAGCCCAAACCCTCGCTAACCTCTACCTGGCGATGGAAAACGACCTGGAAATCATCCCGGTCCTCAATAAAATCGACCTGCCGGCCGCCGACCCGGAAAAATACGCACTGGAGATCGCCAATATCATTGGCTGCGAGCCGGAAGAGGTGCTGCGCGTGTCCGGCAAGACCGGCGAGGGCGTCGTCGAGCTGCTGGACAAGGTCTGCGAGCTAGTCCCGCCGCCGTCTTCTGAATTCGACGCCGATGCGCCGGCCCGCGCCATGATTTTTGACTCGGTCTATGACACCTACCGCGGCGTGGTGACCTATATCCGCATGGTGGACGGCAAACTCACCCCGCGCCAGAAGGTCACCATGATGTCGACCAACGCCAACCATGAGCTGCTGGAAATCGGCATTGTCTCGCCCACGATGCAAAAGTGCGAGGGCTTAGGCCCTGGCGAGGTGGGCTACCTCATCACCGGCGTAAAGGACGTCCGCGAGACCAAGGTGGGCGATACCGTCACCTGGTCCAACGGCGGCGCCGAAACCCCACTCAAGGGCTACAAGGACCCGGACCCGATGGTCTACTCCGGCCTTTTCCCCATTTCCCAGGCCGACTTCCCGGACCTGCGCGATGCGTTGGAAAAGCTGCAGCTTAACGACGCCTCCTTAACCTTCGAGCCCGAAACCTCCGTCGCCCTCGGCTTTGGTTTCCGCTGCGGCTTCTTGGGGCTGTTACACATGGAGATCACCCGCGACCGCTTGGAGCGCGAGTTCGGCCTCGACCTGATTTCCACCGCGCCTTCGGTAACTTACCGCGTGGTGGCCGAAGACGGCGAGGAAAAGTGGGTCCACAACCCGTCTGACTGGCCGGAAGGAAAGCTCAACGAGGTCTATGAGCCCGTGGTGAAGATGACTGTCATCGTGCCCGAGCAGTTCGTCGGCCCCACCATGGAGCTATGCCAGTCCAAGCGCGGCCAGATGGGCGGCATGGACTACCTTTCCGAGGACCGCGTGGAGCTGCGCTACACCATGCCGCTCGGCGAAATCATCTTCGACTTCTTCGATATGCTCAAGTCCCGCACCAAGGGCTACGCTTCGCTGAACTATGAAGAGGCCGGCGAGCAGCTCGCGGACTTGGTAAAGGTCGACATCTTGCTCAACGGCGACCCGGTCGACGCCTTTTCTGCCATTGTCCACCGCGATTCCGCCCAGTGGTACGGCAATAAGATGACCAAGAAGCTCAAGGAGCTCATCCCGCGCCAGCAGTTCGAGGTGCCCGTCCAGGCGGCCATCGGCTCGAAGATCATCGCTCGCGAAAACATCCGCGCTATGCGCAAGGACGTGCTGGCTAAGTGCTACGGCGGCGATATCTCCCGTAAGCGCAAGCTGCTGGAGAAGCAGAAGGCCGGTAAGAAGCGCATGAAGACGCTGGGCTCCGTCTCGGTGCCGCAGGAGGCCTTCGTGGCCGCGCTGTCTACCGACGCCGACGATTAATCCACCCAAGCACGCCGAACCCACCTCGCAGCCGCGCCTTGGTTGCGAGGTCGAGTCCAGCGGTAGTCTTCTGCGGCAGGCTTGAGCGCCCACGCCGCACCCACGCCGCGCCCGGCCCGTACGGTCGGTTTACTGTGGTCGGTTTCCGCGGCCGGGATACGCGGTTGGGATACGTGGTAGGACTGGGGCTTTAGGCGAGTAGCTAGGTTGAATCGGCCCAGGGCGGGACCCAGACTATTCGGCCCTGCCGGCGCTCCAGCCGGCCGCGCACCGGCGGCGCGTGCGGATCGTCGTCGTTGACGCCGTTGTGATACGGGCACGCCACGCTGAGGTTCGCCATATTGGTCTCGCCGCCGTGTTTCCACGCCTGCAGGTGGTGGATTTGGCACTTATCCGCCGGATAGTTGCACTCGGCCCACGGGCAGGTGGGGTTTTCCGCACCTGCCATGAGCCGCTGCTTATCTGAGGCATGCCGCGAGGTGCGATACAGGTTCACCGCCCCCTCATAAGGATGGACTAGGGTGACGAGCCCGCATTCGGCAAGGCGCTTTTCTACCAGCTTCGCGCCGCTGATTTCGGCGCCATTGGTCAACCGCAGCGTGATTTCCTCGCCTCCGCCGCTTAAGATTTCATCCAATTCATCGAGCTGGATGATGATATTCGTTGTCGCCGCAGGCCGCGCCGTAGCTCCGCCGCGGAAGAAGATATTCTCCACGGAATCGAGCGGCTTCTCCTCGTTGATGCTGGCGTGCAGGTCAGCAATGAAATCGGAATCACCGGTAATCGAAAGCGTCGACGGCCCTCCCTTGCGCCGCGTCATCCGCACACCTTTTTCCGGTTGCTTTCGCGGATAAAGCTCCTTCAACCGCGTGCGCGCGAGCCGCTCCACGTCCTGGTCGGTCGCGCATAATTCAGCGCGCAGCGCCCACGCATCCCGCTTGGATTTCGTGCGCGAGACGTACTTTTCGATAATCTTCAACGTCGCCAAGCAATGCTTGGTCGCCCGGCACGAGCGCTGCCGGCGGGTGAAGGGAGTGGGGCCAAAGTAGACGTCGGCAAGCGCAAGCAGGCTCCGGGCCTCCTGCCGGGGAAGCCCCAGCCGGCGCAGGTCGGCCTCGCGCGCGCCAGAGACCTCGCCGAGAAGCTCCATCGGCGAGGCAAGTTGGCGGGCGTAGTCCTGCAAGCGGGTCATGCCGGTGAGCCTAAGGCACCTCGCAAGCCTGCGATAGCCCACCCGCGCCCGCCTGTGGATAACTCGCCCCACCCGTCACACCAACCCCGAACCCGCCGGGCGGCCTGTGGATAACCTGCGGTACCCTCGAATAGGAAAGCGAGAAAAGGAGCTCCCCATGACTGACCCGACCAAGCGAATTCGCCCCACCAACCCCGGCCGCCTGGCAGCCCCGCGCCAGGCCCAGCAGCTGCCGCCCCTGCCGGTGACGCGGGCGCGCATTGGCGAGCGGGTAGCCACCGAGGTATTCCAGGAAATGGGCGAGGACATGCTCGAGGAGCTGCAGAACTTCCGCCGCGACCTGCACCGCAACCCGGAAATCGGCCTGGACTTGCCGCGCACGCAGAAAAAGGTTCTAGAAGCGCTGGAAGGCTTGCCGCTGGAGATTCACGTAGGCCAGGATTTGAGTTCGGTGGTGGCTGTGCTGCGCGGCGGCCAGCGCGGCGAGCGGCCGGTGTCGGTGCTTTTGCGCGCGGACATGGACGCCTTGGAGGTGCGCGAGCAGACCGGCAGCCCGTTCGCGTCGACGAATGGGTACATGCACGCCTGCGGCCACGACTTGCACACCGCCGGCCTGGTGGGCGCGGCGCGGATTCTGTGCGAGCACCGCGAGGAGTTGCACGGCGATGTCACCTTCATGTTCCAGCCCGGCGAGGAAGGCCCGGGCGGCGCGCTGCCGATGATTGAGGAGGGCGTGCTCGACGCCGCTGGCCGACGCCCCATTGCCGCCTACGGCCTGCACGTCGGCCCGCAGGATCGCGGCACCTTCCACTATGTGCCAGGCCCGATGATGGCCAGCTCCTCCAACCTGACCATCACGGTGTTGGGCAAGGGCGGGCACGGTTCCCGCCCGCACGATGCCATCGACCCGGTGGCGGCGCTGGCGGAGATTCAGATGTCGCTGCAGACCGCGCTGACCCGCCGTTTTGATGCGCTGGAGCCCATCGTGATTACCGTGACCAACCTGTGGGCGGGCGACGGCGCGTATAACGCCATCCCGGAGCGCGCGGCTTTGGGCGCGACGGTGCGCGTGCTGCGCGATGAAAAGATCGACGCCGTGCGGCAGATGATTACGGAGGTCTCCAGCTCCGTCGCTGCCTCGCACCGCTGCACCGCGCAGGTGGATTTCGAGATTTTGTACCCGACCACCAAGACCAATGCGCGCGAGAACCAATTCGCCGCCACCTTGTGGGGCCAGATGTTTGGCGCCGAGAACGTCCAGCCTTTCGACGCCCCGATGATGGCCTCCGAGGACTTCGGCTACGTCCTCTCCCAGGTGCCGGGCACGTTTATGTGGATGGGCACGGCCAATCCGGAAAAGCCCGAAAATCAGCGCGAGTGGAATCACTCGCCAATGATGCGCTTTGATGATTCCGTACTCGGCATGCAGGCTGCCGCGCTGGCGGCCGTGGCGTTTGAGCGCCTGGCTACCGAGAACGAGCATCCGTCCGCGCAGACGAAGGCCATGCGCGATGCGGCCGGGGTGCAGAAATAAATCATCCCTAGGGACTATGGCCGCGGGCTTAAGCTTGAGGCCATGGTCAGAACGAAGTGGAGTACGGCGGGCATTGTTGCCGCCTGCGCGGTGGCGAATTGGCTCGTCGGCGTGGTGCTGATGAACCTCGATATCGAGGAGTACTCGCCGACATTTGAGGAGTACGGGCCCTATATCTGCACCGGGTTTGCGGTGGGAGTGCTGGGCATTATCGCCCTGCCCTTTGCGTTGGAGCACCAGCCGCGCGAGCTTTCCGACGTCGACTATGCCGGCTCCACCCGCAGCTTCATCGCCGGTTGCATCGTACTGCTGGGGTCTAGTTCCTATTTCGGCGCGGTCAGCGGAGTTGTGGCTTTTATTTCCATGGTCTCGCGGCGCTCGACCACGCGCTCGGTGGTCGCGGTGGCATGCTTTGTACTGGCGTTTGCGATAGATACTAGCTTTAACCCGTACCTAAGTTGGGACGAGATCGGATGGGTTGGGGCCATCTTCGTCGTGGTCGTGATGGTCGCGGGCTTGCTGGTAGGCCAAAAGCGCGGCAACCAGCGCGAAAAGCGGTGGCGGGTGGAACAGCAAGCCCGGATGAACCGCGAAGAGATGCGCGCCAAGGTGGAGCATGCGCGGCGAGAGGAGCGCGAAAGCATCGCGCGGGATATGCACGATTCGCTTTCGCATCGGTTGAGCCTTGTGGCTATTCATGCGGGAGCGCTGAGCTATCCGCGCGAGGGTGTGCCGGAGGAGTTTACGGAGGCTGCGCGCACCATCCGCGCTGAAGCCCAAAACGCGGTGGAAGATTTGCGCACCGTCTTAAGCGCCTTGCGCGAAGACCTTTCCCAGGACCCGCGCACCGGTGTCGAGGAGCTGGTCGCGAGCGCACGGGAGGCCGGCGCAGAGGTAACGGTGGCCTACGCGGACGGTACCGACCCGGACGTTTTCGCCGGACTATCCACGATGGCGCAGCACGCCGTGCACCGCGCAGTACAAGAGGGCCTGACGAACGCACGCAAGCACGCGCCCGGTCAGCCGGTAAGTATCACGGTGCGCGAGGCGGCCGGCGCGGTAGACATCGAGATGCGAAACCCAGTCCCGCGCGAGAAGGCAGGAACCGAAACGGGCAATGGCGCGGACACCACAGGTGGCTACGGTCTAGTGGGACTGCGCGAGCGTGTGGAGCTTTCCGGCGGGCGCATGAGCATCGCGGCTGACCAGGGAAGTCCGGGAGGAAACGAAGGCGAGGAATTCAGATGGAGGATCCAGCTACCGCTAGCGCACAAGGAGGCCACACGATGAGCGAGATGAGCTGGCAACTGCGCCATCCCGAATACGGGCTCATGCGCATCGACCTAGAAGAAACCACGGCCCGCGAGGGGTGGACGGGAAAGTACTTAGACTTTAAGCGCAGTCTTTTTATCTCCACCGTCAACGGAACCTCGCGCAAGCTCAGCTATACCGATACCGATGACTCGGCCTATAGCCTGGAATTCCTGCGCGGGCACAGCGACGATAACGCGCCCAAAGACGCAGACCGCATCGAGCTGGTGGAGCGCCGCGGTTATGTCGTGCCGGAGTTTCGCGGGCAAGGCGCGAGGGTGCTGTTTGCGGCGGTGGGGAAGCCGGACGTCGATAAGCGGCTGCATCGGGTAAGCCTATGGACGTTGCTCCTGCAGGCTGCGCTGACATTCATCGCGGCCACACTAGTCATCGAATTTTTCCCCAAATTCTTCGAAAAGCTAAACGATATTCTCGTGCCCTCGTTCCTCAATGGCGTAGTGGCGGGCCACGCGGGAATCGTGCCCGTAGCGCTGGCGGCAGTGGTAGCGGTTACTGTGGCTTATACGCCCGTCGCATCGCAGTTGTGGCGCGCGCGGTGGAATCAACCAGTAGGAAAGGGAGCATGATGGCCGATGCCCTGCGCGTAGTGCTCGTTGATGACGAGGAACTTGTCCGCAGCGGCCTGCGTCTGCTGCTATCCAACGCGCCCGATATCGAGGTCGTGGCCGAGGCGAGCAATGGCCGGGACGCGGTGGCTACGGTGCTCGACGCGCAGCCCGATGTGGTGCTGATGGATATTCGCATGCCGGTCATGGATGGCATCGCGGCCGTGGAGAAGATTCTGTCCGTTCACGCAGTGCCGATCATCATGCTCACGGCCTTCGATACCGATTCCTTCATCCTGCGGGCTCTGCGTGCCGGGGCGGCTGGGTTCCTGCTGAAGTCGACACCGCCGGAATCGCTCATGGCGGCCGTGCGTGCGGCCGCGGCGGGGCAGCCGTTGTTGAGCCCGCAGGTCGTCGACAAGCTGGTAAGCATGCAGGGGCCCGCGCTTGACGACGCCCATTCGCACCACACCCGCACCGCCCGCAACCGCCTAGGCGCGCTTAGCTCTCGCGAGCGAGAAATCGCCGAGCTGGTGGCGCAAGGCTTGAATAACCAGGAGATTGCCGACCGGCTCGTGGTGTCCATGGCCACGGTGAAATCGCATATGCAGCATATTCTGAAAAAGATCGGCGGTACCAGCCGCGTGCACATCGCCATTATGGTCTTAGAGGCGCGTGGCTGAGGACGGAGAATCCTCCCTGCGGGGGATACCGCAGGTGCGGCGGGTCGGCTTAGACTGGTGCGCGTTATGAAGTTATTCCGAAAATCCGACGCGATGCTGCAGCGCCCGCTGTGGCAGAAGCTCATCATTGCGGCGGTGGCAGTGATAGGCGATTTTGCCGTCTTTTCCGTCCGGTTTAGCGAGAGCGACGGATCGCCCGAAAGGCTGTTTATTCTTTTCGCGGCGACGATCGGAACGTGGATCTTATTGCCCTTTGCTCTCCGCCATGCTGCGCGGGAGCGTGACCCGCGTAGCACCCAGCCCGGCCCGCGCAGCGCGTTGGTAGCCGCAACCATTATTTCGGCGACGGTGACGATTGCTGAGCCCCGCCCCTCGGTATTTATAGCGGCGTTTTCTGTGGCCTCGCGCCGCAGCCGGTTGTGGATGGCGACGGTATGTGCGGCCATGGTGGCCTCGAAGCTGGTCACTCTCGATCTATCTCGAAGCGAAGGGCTTAATGCTCCCGGGAAGCTGGGATTTTTCATTGCCATCATCCTCCCAGCAGTAGTGGTTTTAGTCGTCGGGTTGGTTCGCTCGAACCAGAAGGAGCGCACGATTGCGCTGCAGGCGCAGGCGGAGCTCACGCACGAGGAAATGGCCACGCGGGAGAATTTTGCGCGGCAGGAAGAGCGCGACCGGATCGCGCGGGATATGCACGATACACTCTCGCATCGGCTGAGCATGATTGCGGTCTACGCCGGCGGGTTGGCCTACCGCAAAGACCTAGATCCGGAAGAGACGCGGAAGTCCGCGCGCACGATTCGCGATGAAGCCGAAGCCGCCGTGGGGGATCTGCGCGAGGCTTTGCACTCGCTGCGCAGCGAGGGGCGCATCGATCCGCGCGAGGGCGTGGAATCGCTGGTGGAGCGCTCCCGCCGGGCAGGCATGTACGTGGAGGTGCGCTACCAGCAGGGCACGGGGCCGCAGTCGCTGGCGGAGCTTAGCACCATGGCCGGCCACGCGCTCAACCGCGCGGTCCAGGAGGGCTTGACCAACGCCCGCAAGCACGCGCCGGGCGAGCCGGTGACCATCACCATCGCCGCGCTTGCCGACGCCCTCTTAATCACCATGTCCAACCCCACCGCCCAGGCCAAAGAAAAGGGGAGTGGGAACAGTGGCGGGTACGGGATCGTCGGCATGCGCGAGCGCGCTAGTGTGGTGGGCGGATCGCTGCAGGTAAACGATGAGGAAGATAGGTTCTCGTGGACTCTGCGCCTGCCCAGGAAGGAAGTACAGTGAGTGAAATTCGGGTGGTGCTCGTCGATGATGAGCCGCTGCTGCGCCACGGCCTGCGCATGATCTTGGAAGGCGCGCCGGGCATCAGCGTCATCGGTGAGGCCGGAAACGGCAAGGAGGGAGTCGAGCTCATCCTGGCCGAGGAGCCGGACGTGGTGTTGATGGATATTCGCATGCCGGTCATGGACGGCATCGAGGCGACGGCGCAGCTGCATTCGCTGGCCGGCGCACGGGATATCCCGGTGGTGATGCTTACCGCCTTTGATACCGACGAATTCATCCTGCACGCCCTGCGCGCAGGTGCCGTGGGCTTTTTGTTGAAGACGACGGCGCCGGAGGCGCTGGTGGCGTCGGTAAGAGCGGCGGCCCAAGGCCAGCAACAGCTCAGCCCGAAGGTGCTAGAAAACCTGGTGGGGCTGGCGGCCACGCCGCCGCAGCCGGAACAAGAGATGATTCAGCCCAGCGGGCTGGCCGAGCTGAGCGAGCGCGAAAATGAAATCGCCCAGCTGGTGGCCCAAGGACTGAGCAACGCCGAGATTGCCGAGCAGCTTTTCATCTCGCTGACCACGGTCAAGACGCACATGAAGCACATCCTGGCCAAGATCGATGGCACCAACCGGGTGCACATCGCGATTGCGGTTCTCGGCGGTTAGGCGTGGCTGGGCTGGGCCGCTAGGGCCGGCGGAAAATGGCGGAGGCTAGGCCCACCAGCGCGATGACGCCGACGATGAGGGACGCCACCGGCCAGTACTGCGGGAAGTACTTGAGCGTGTAGCCGAATACTTGGCCGTCATCGAACTGCTGCCATAGCGCGAAGGGCATCCACCACAGCTTGGTTAGCGCCAGGATCGCGCCCACCAGGCCGGCGGCAACCCGCGCGCCACCGCGCAGGAAGAAGCTCGCCGCAACCAGCAGTACGCCTGCAATGGTCAGGGCGAAGAGGAGGGGAGTTTCGGTGCCCAGCGGAGAGCCGCGCAGCAGGAACTCGTGGTCGATTGCGTGTTGCTCGATGAGGGTATATCCATCGAGTACTACGTCATCTGGGATTCCCATAGGTTAATTCTCCTTAATTGTGCCCGGAGCGGCTGGGGCGCCTGAGGTGGCATAGGGAAGGCCGACGGAAACGCGGAAATCCGCCACCCTAGAACCGGGTTGTACGTCAATTATAGACAATTCTGTCTTAGGGGGCGTAGTCTGAAGCCCTTAACTCGAAACAAGGAGAAATAGTGATTATTACCGGACTTCTCACCGGCATCGTCTTCGGGGCCGTGCTGCAGCGCGGGCGCTTCTGCGTAACCGGCATGCTGCGCGATATTTTCCTCAACAAGACCTGGCGCGGCTTTACCGCCCTGCTCATTTTGATTTCCGTGCATGCCTTTGGCCTGACGCTGTTGACTGGCACGGCCGTGCTTTCGCCGGAGATTAGTGATTTCAAGCCGGTAGCTGTCATCGTGGGCGGCTTCATCTTTGGTCTCGGCATCATCTTGTCCGGTGGTTGCGCTTCCGGCACGTGGTACCGCTCGGCTGAGGGACTCGTCGGCTCGTGGATTGCACTGCTGTTTTATGGGCTTTCGGCCGCGGCCATGAAGTCCGGCCCGCTGTCCGGTGCCAATGATTGGTTCAAGCAGTGGAGCCTCCCAGTTACCACCATCCATGGCGCGCTGCATATCTCGCCGTGGATCCTGGTGGCGGTCCTGTGGGTCGTGACCTTCCTGCTGTGGCGCCACTACCGCGCCAAGGACGCCGGCCGCCCGAAGGTGGATTTGGGCCAGCCGTGGTACGCCAAGCCGTTGAACATGAATATTGCGGCCGCCGCCGTCGGCATCATCGGCACGGTGGGCTTTGTGCTCTCGGCCGACGCTGGCCGCAACGGCGGCCTCGGCATCACCACGCCGACCGCGGACATCGTCCGCTGGACCGCCACCGGCGATTCCGCGCGCATGAACTGGGGCACCCTGCTGGTCATCGGCCTGTTGGTAGGCGCGTTTATCGCCGCCAAGTCCGCCGGTGAGTTCCGCGTGCGCGTGCCCGATGCGCAGACCGCGACCCGCGCTATTTGGGGCGGCATCATGATGGGCGTAGGCGCGTCGCTGGCCGGCGGCTGCACCGTGGGCAATGGCATGGTGGAGACCTCCCTGTTTAGCTTCCAGGGCTGGGTATCGCTGTTCTTTATGGCCCTGGGCGTCGGCGCGGGCGCGCGCCTGTGGCTCAAGCCGAAGAATGCGCAGAGCCGTGAGCCACAGCAGCCGCAGACCTACTCCACCGAGGAATCCGTGGATAACAAGGTGGCTTCCGCCGAGGATAAGGTGCTGCCGAGCTTCGCCACTGCCACCGGGGCGGTAGCGCTCAAGACCAAGCCTGAGGCAAAGAACAAGGCCCGCGCGCTGGGCGGCGGGCGCTATGCGCTCGATACCCTTGGCGCGGTGTGCCCGTTCCCGCTGATTGAGGCCAAGCAGGTCATGGCGGAGCTGGAGCCGGGCGAGGCGCTGGTTATTGACTTTGACTGCACTCAGGCCACCGAATCCATTCCGCAGTGGGCGGCCGATGAGGGCCATGAGATTCGTGATTTCCATCGCTCGGGCGATGCTGGTTGGCAGGTCACGGTGGTCAAGGACGGATAATTACATCATTGTCAGCTACTATGTGGAGGCAGAAGAATCGAGCGTGATTCTTGTGCCTCCTGTGTGGTTTGAAAGAAGTTATCGCATGCCCGAGTTTGATGATAATTCCACCGCTGTTGCGGATATTTTGCATGCCTTCGCCGTCTTTGAGCGCGAGGAAGAACACCTGCTAGACGCGGAACTGCGCCTCAACGTCTATGCCAGCTAGGCCATGATTCGCGTCTTTGCTGCGCTATTGCCCTCGGCCGCCGCGCGCGAGCATTTGGTGCATACGCTGCGGCCCATCCACGCGGCAACCACCAACGAGCTGCGTTGGACGGATCCGGATAATTGGCATGTGACCATGGCGTTTTATGGCGAGCAGCCCAATGATGCCGCGGCGGTGCGCGAGCACCTAGCCCACGCGGTGGCAGGGCGCGCGGCGTTGGATGTGCACTTGAGCGGGGCGGGGAGCTTTGAGCAGCGCACGTTGTGGGTGGGCGTCGGCGGGCAGGCGCGCGGTGTGCGGGAGTTGATGGCGCAGTGCCAGCTTGCCGACGTCCCCTTTAATCACCACCGCCCCCACCTCACCGTTGCGCGTGCCGGCCGGCGGGCCCGCGAGCCGTGGGCGCTGGCGGATTATGTGCGCGCGTTATCGGTGTATCGGGGACCGGAATTTCGCGCGGACCGGGTGTGCCTGATGCAATCGCACCTCGGTGAGGGCCGCGGCGGTGGCCCACGCTACGAAGTTATAGAGGAGTATCCGCTGTTTTAAGCGGCGCGTGCGGTGCGGATTTCGCGGACGAGGGAATCAAGCTCCGCGCGGGTGGCCGTGCGGTCTGGGTGGGTGGTGCAGAAATCTAGCAGGAAGTAGCCGGCGTGTTGTACGGCAATGTGACGTGCCCAGAATTGGCGCACGGCATCGGGGTTATCCACGGCGAGGGACTGGATGGCGCGGCGCTCCGAGAGCAGCTCGTATTGCAGGTCGCGGCGTGCGGACAGTACGGCATCTGGGGTATTGACGAAGAGCAGACCGAGCAGGGTGGCCATGGACTCCATCGCGCGGACCTGCAGGCGGGCCTGATTGCGCACGGGGGCGCTGCGCTGCCATAGCCACAGCACCGCGGTGGCGATGAGGATGGACAAGAGGATCTCGCCGCAGCGAGCCTGGATGGTGGGCCACAGGGGACGGGTGGCGGAGTTGCCCATGAGGAGGGCGAGCGGGGTGGAGAAGATAACGCAGATGGCGTAGTTCTTGGCCACGAAGATTTCGGCACAGAATTGGCACGTGGCCAGCGCGAGTAGGAGCGTCCAGCCACTGATGCCAAAGTAATGGAGGATAGAAAACAGCAGCACGCCGACGACGGAGCCGAGCATGCGGTGGATGCCGCGGATGGTGCCCGGCACATGGTCGGGTCCCCATTGCAGCATGAGGAAAGCAGAGACCACGCCCCAGTCCGGGCGGTCGAAGCCGAGGGAGAGGCCTACCAGCACGGTAATGGCCGCGGACAGGACAACCTTTTGGGTGGTGACCATGGCGTGCGAATCTCGGACCGCGGCGCGATACAAGCGGTAGCGGCCGGTGGGGCGGGTGTGCGGGATGGCGGTGCGATCCGGATCGACGTCGGTGACATGATCGGTGAGCTGATCCGAATCGGCGCCCAAATCCAAGGCGCGGTTATGCGCCACGATGGTGTGCTGGGCCGCGAGGGTGCGCTCCACTAGGTGGGCGCCTTGGGAGTCGATGATGCGGCCGCCGCGGATAATGTGGGCGTCGGAAAGCGCCTGCCAGGCAGCAAAGAGCGCGGTCTGCGCCTGGTGGTGGCGGGCCAAGGAATCGTCGCGGTCATCTTTGAATGCGGCCGCGGCCTTTTCGAGTGCGGCAACCGCGCGGCGCTCGGGGCCGTGGGCGTCAATAAGGGCCGGCGCCATGCCGAGCACGAGGCTGGCTACCATGCCGGTCAGCGCCCAAAAGAGCAGCTGGCCCACGGTGACATCGGTGCGCGCAAGCATCACCGAACCGCCGCCAACCATGACCAAGAAGAAGGTGCCCGGCGGCGGCAAGCGCAGGGCATTTTGGGCAAAGCCGCACACGGCGGCCAATGCCGTGGTGTATAAGCCTGCCAGCAGCAGCCACCAATGGCCGTGGCCAGGCGCAAAGATGAGGTGGCCTACTAGCACGCCCACGGCCGCGACGGTAATGAGTGCGGTGCCGGCGGTGAGCATGACGCGGGGGCGGGTGCGATAAGGGTGGCCCTCGCCAAAGATGACGGTGAACGCGCCGGTGGAAATGAGCAGGATGGCGTAGTCGTGGCCGGTCAGCAGCGCGATGGCGCCGGGAATGAGAATCGCCAAGCCCGCGCGCAGGGCACTGGGCCAGCGCACCGAGGCGCTATTAAACGCGGTGAGTAACTGGGTGGTGCTGGGGCGCTGCGGGATGGGATAGTCAAGCTGGGTGGCCACGGAGCAGCAGGATCCTTTCTCGGCGGAGTTATCTGACCCGACTACCTTACGCCCGAAGCCACCCGCTTTACATGTCGGCGGCCGCGATGAGCCGGCGCGTGTAGTCCGTGCTGGGCGAGGACCATACGGAGTCGGTCGCTCCGTGCTCGATGAGCCGGCCGCGGTCCAGGACCGCGACGCTATCGCATAGGTGGCGCACCACCGCGAGATCGTGGGTGACAAAGAGCAGGGTCAGCTTGCGCTTGGCGATGACCCCCGCCAAAAGCTCCAGCACCTGGGCGCGCACCGACATATCGAGGGCAGAGACGGCTTCATCGGCCAGCAAGATATCCGGCTCGCCGCACAGTGCGCGGGCGATGGAAATGCGTTGGCGCTGGCCACCGGAGAACTCGTGCGGGAAGCGATCGAGGCTCTCGGCCGGCAGGCCGACCTCCTCAAGCGCGGCCGCGGCGCGAGCGCGCTTGTCGGCCTTGCTGGGACTGCCGGGGATGGCCTCTGCGATGGATTTCCAGACTTTCAGCCGCGGGTTAAGCGAGCCCTGCGGGTCTTGGAAGACCATCTGCACGCGGCCGCGGACGTCGATGTCACCGCTCGTGGGCTGGTCGAGCCCGGCGATGAGCTTGAGCAGGCTGGTCTTGCCCGAGCCGGAGCCGCCCACGATGCCGAGGCGCTCGCCGTGGTGCACGCGCAGGTCGATGCCATCCAGTGCGGTATGTGCGGCGTGGACCTTGCTGACCCCGCGTAGCGTCACCAGCGCATCCTCCTCCGCCGTGGCAGGAGAAAGGCTCAGCTCCGGCGGCCGCGAGGAGGCGATGAGCGTGCGGGTATAGGGATGCTCGGGGTGGACAAGCACGCGCTCGGTGGGACCGGATTCCACCACCGCGCCCTGGTGCATGACTAGGACGTTGGGGCACATGCGGCGAATAACGCCCAGGTCATGGGTGATAAAGATCAGAGCGGTGCCGTGGGCCTTGGTCACCCGCTCGATAACGCGCAGCACGCCATCTTGGGTGGTGGCATCCAGCGCGGTGGTTGGTTCATCGCAGATGAGGAGGTCGGGGCGCCCGGCCATGGCCATGGCGATGAGCACGCGCTGGCGCTGCCCGCCGGAGAGCTGATGCGGGAACCGGGAGGCGACATCGGCGGCTAGGTCCACCTCGTCAAGCGCGGCCGCGCAATCGCGCACCCCGGCCTGGGAGAGCTGCGTGCCTATGCGCATGAGCGGATCCAGCGCGCTCATCGGCTCTTGGAAGACCATCGCCATGGTGGACCCGCGCAAGGGGCGGATGCGGGCATCGCGCGCGCCGATCACCTCGGTCCCATCCACGGTCACGGAGCCGTTGGCGCGCACCCCATCGGGCAGAAGGCCCATGATGGATAGCGCCGTGAGGGACTTGCCGGAGCCGGATTCACCAATGATGCCGAGCTTCTCGCCGGCCGCGAGCTCGACGTTAATGGGGCCTAGCAGGGCAGTGGTGGACCCGGTGGCGGTAACCGTCAGGTTATCTACTTTGAGCAGGCTCATCGCGCGGATCCTTTCAGGCGGGGATCGAGGAGGTCACGGAGGGCGTCGCCAAGCAGGTTAAAGCCCAGCACCGTTGCAGCAATGGCCAGCCCCGGCCAGAAGGCCTGCAGGGGAGCGGTGCCCAGCAGCGACTGGGAATCTTGCAGCATGCGGCCCCAAGAGGCTGCCGGCGGGGCAGTGCCCAGGCCGAGGTAGGACAGGCCGGCTTCGGCCAGGATGGCAAGGGCGAAATAGACGGAGGCCTGCACGATGAGCAGCCCGGTGAGGTTGGGAAGGATATGGCGCAGCGCCACCTTCCAACCCGGCACCGCGGAAATGCGCGCGGAGGAAATAAAGTCCTGCGTGATAACCTGCAGCGTGCCTGAACGCGCCACGCGGGCGAAGGAGGGAATGCCGGCGATGCCGATGGCAACCATGGCAGTCAGCGTCGAAGGGCCCCACACCGCGCCGGCAATAATCGCCAACAACAGCGCGGGGAAGGCAAGCAACAGATCCGCGCCGCGCATCACCAGGGCATCTACCCATGTGCCGCGGCGCATGCCGGCCAGGATGCCCAAGGGCACGCCCACGAGGGCGGCGATGCCCACCGCCACCAGACCGACAAAGACCGTAATCTGGGCGCCCGCCATGATGCGGGAGGCGGTATCGCGCCCGAAGCGGTCCGTACCCAGGAGGTGCTCAGCGCTGGGACCGGCAAGGCGCACATCCGGGTGCGCCAGCGTCGGGTCATATGGCGTCCACACCAGCGAAACCAGCGCCACCAGCACCGTGGCAACGACGAGGAAGACGCCCAGCCAGCCAGAAAAACGCAGCTTCATTATTTCTCACCTGCCGTGATGCGCGGATCGATGAATCGGTAGGCCACATCCGTTAAGGCATTGACCACCAAGGCGAAGGCAACGAGCAGCATGACCAGGGTTTGCACCGTAGTCAGATCGCGCACCGATACCGCATCCAACAGCATGGAACCAATACCGGGGATGACAAAGACGGATTCGATCACCACCGCACCCACGACCATCGTGGTCAGCTGCACACCGGCCACGGTAAGCACCGGCAGCGCCGCATTGCGCAGGCCATGGCGCTTGAGCGCCTCCCACGGGGACTGGCCGAGCGCACGGGCGGTGCGGATATAGTCTTGATGCAGCACATCAAGCACCGCCGAGCGCACATAGCGCGTCAGCATCGCACCTTGCACTACGGCCAGCGCAATGACCGGCAAAATAAGGTGGCGGATAAACTCGCCCGCGCCTTGGTTCGGCGGCACCCACCCATTGGCCGGCAGCCAGCCCAGATGGACGGCAAAGATGGCCACCAGAATGATGCCGAGGAGGAAGCTTGGCACCGCAATGCCCAGCTGCGTGCCGGCCGACACCACATCCGCGCCGCGGCTACGGTTGCGCAGCGCCAGCCACATGCCCACCGGGATAGCCCCGGCCAGTGCAAGCAGCATCGCCAGGCCAATGAGGATGAGCGTGACCTGGGCGCGGTCCAATACCAGCGGCGTAATATCCTGCTGCGAGGACAAAGACTGCCCAAAATTGCCGGTAAATAGGCCTTTTACCCACTCCCAATACTGCGTAAGCAGCGGGCGGTCCAGCCCCAGCTCGGAGCTCAGCTTGCCGACGGCCTCTTCGGTCGCATTCACCCCCAGCGCCACCCGCGCCGGGTTGCCCGGTACCGCGCGCATGAGCGCGAAGATGATGAGAGAAGCTACAAAGAGCGTCAACGCGAAGCGCAGCAGCGGGCGCACGATGGCGCGCCCCGTGGTGCGAAGGGAACTCATCGGGCCTCCTTTTCGGTGTTTTCTGCGGCGGTGGTTTTGGCGCCCGCGTCCGCGTCGGCAGAGGTCAGGTCGCGCAGGACGAGCGCGTCAGTGACCTGATCCGGATGCAGTCCGCTCACGCCGGCGCGGGTGAGCACGATATTGGGCATATTCATCAGCGTCAGCGCGCCAGCATCCGCCATAATCTGGTCCACGGCCTGCGCCATGAGCTTGGGGTAGTCCTTCTCGGGTGCGGAATCGGCCTGGGCCAAAAGCTCGCGGGTGCGTGGGGAATCGTAATTGAGGTAATAATCCGGATCGCCGAACAAGGTGGGCACATCGCGCGGCTCCACGTGGGAGATGAGCGACATCTGATAGTCCTTGGCGCCCATGACCTGGCCCAACCACACGGCCGGGAACTCGGCGGAGTCCAGTGTCACCTTAAAACCAACTTCGGTAAGTTGCGAGTACAACAGCTCGGCGACGGTCTGGGCGTAGGGCAGCGTCGGCGTAGTTAGCGTAATTTCGGCGCCTTCCGCGCCGGCCTCCGTGAGCAGCTGGCGGGCCTTGTCTGGGTCGTAGTCGTAGTAGTGCTTGTCCTCGAACCACGGATCCGTAGGCGGGATCGGCGCGCCGCCGGTGTCTTTAGCCATCCCATTCCACAAAATGTCATTGGCCGCCGAGCGGTCCACGGCATAGGCCACGGCCTGGCGCACCCGTGGATCGTCGAAAGGCGCGCGGGCATTATTCATGGACAACAGCACCTCACCATTGGTGGTGCCGACCTCGGTAGCGATGCCCTCTTTGACGTCATCAAGAAGCTCCGGGTTCTGCACGCCCCAGACCACGTCCACGCCGCCGGCCTGCAGCGCATTGACCGAGGAGATGGTATCCGGGAAATAGCGCACCGTGACATCCTGTGCGGCGGGCTTTCCCCAATAACCGTCGCGAACGTGCAGCTCTACGAATTCCGAGGGGGCAAAGCGGGACACCTCATAGGGGCCAGTACCCACCGGTTGGGCAGCGAGGTTATCCATGCCGTGTGGCGTCATCATCGCGCCGGTGGCCGTTCCCATGGACCACAGCCAGCCATTGGAGGGCTGCTTGAGGTGTACTTTTAGCGTGTGATCCTCGGTTGCGGTGACCTTGTCTACCGGATCCATGGCGGCGGCGATTCCGTTGGTCCATTTCTCGCGCACGTAGTTAATGGAAAAGGCGGCGGTCTCAGCGTTAAAGGCATCGCCGTTGGAAAAGGTGACGCCCTCGCGCAGGTGGAAAGTATAGGTACGGGCATCGTCACTAATATCCCACGAAGTGGCAAGTCCTGGGGTAATGGAGCCGTCTTCATCGATGCGCACGAGGGTCTCGTAGACGTTATCCATAAGCACTGCGGGAATGGCGGCGCCACCGGTGGTGGTGAAATCCAGCGAGGTGGCGGCCGATGTAGAGGCCACGGTGAGGGCAGAAGGTGCGGTGTCGCTGCCTGCCTGGGTGGTATCAACCACCGCGGTATGGCCCGCGGAACATGCCGATAGTGTTCCTACAGCGGCCGCCATGGCGAGACTGCCCAGCGCCCTACTGGCGCAAAATCTTCTCATAGAAAGTAGGGTAGCCGGTGGGTATAGCTGCCGTGAAACTTATGCAAAATTTCCAGGTGTGGGGATAACTTCTAGGGGTGAAACGCCCCCGCGCACGCTATTCATCGCCAGCTTCATGCGGTCCGCTCGGTAGAGATAGACCGCCAATTCCACCGGCTCGCCGGAGTGGTTGGAAATCTCCATCTGCAGCCGCCACAGCGGGGTACCCGTAGTCACGCCAAGCGCTTCGGCGTCTTCGGCATTGGCTTCCTCCAGTGTGAGTTCGCGGCGCACATTATCAAAGTCCACGCCGCAATCGCGCAGGCGCGCATGAATGGAGCCGGCATCCGCATCGAAGTCTAGGATGTGCTTTCCCACCACCATGGGGAAATACATGCGCTCGATGGCAATGGGGCGGTCTTCGGTATAGCGCACGCGGTGGACGAAGACGACATTTTGTTCTGGGTCTACGCGCAGAAAGCGGGTGATATCCCGCGGCGCGCGGCGGCGAGCCAGCCACAGGGTGTGCTGCTGCGGATCCACGTCATATTCGCTTAGCCAGCTGGAAATGGAGTAGATGGACTCAAAAAGCTCGGCCTGGGTGGAAGCCAAAACGGTAGAGCGGCGCCCGCGGCCAGAGGACACCAGCCCTTCGGCCCGCAAAGCTGCTACCGCTTGGCGCACGGGTCCGCGGGAAGAAGAAAACTTCTCGCACAGGTCTGCTTCACTGGGCAGGAAATCGCCTGGTTGCAGCACACCGGAGCTGATCTGTTCCCGCAGGTAATCAGCGATCTTCTTATGCTGCTGTTTATCGCGTGGGCTCATTCAACCTTTGTCCTTAGTTTCTCCGGGGCCTTTCCCAGCGGAGCGAAACACAGTAATGCTATTCCATTTTGCAAAGGCGCGCTAATGCAACAGCGTCACGGAGAAACAACGCGTTGCCCGGGTAAAGGCGTTCAAATAATAAGTCACGCGCCGTCCGACCAGCACCGAGATGCTAGGCGAGCACGCTAGGCTATGTGACCGTGGACGAGAGCACCGAAACGATTGAAGTACGCGTGGCTAGCGGCAGCGCGCGCCTGGGCAAGGCGATAGCGGTGGCGGTCATCATCGCCGTCGCGCTGCTGGTTATCGGTGGGGTGCTTATTTACTCGGCGTTGCAGGAACCGGCCGATTCGCGCCTGCATTCCGTTTATCTCATTGCCGCGCTCATGCCCCTAGGCGGGGCGCTGTGCGCCATGCTGGCGGTGGTGGCCTCCGGGCGGCGCCGGGCACGTCCGGTGCTGCGGATCGGCGAGGAGATTTCCTTGCCCCACCAGCGGACCAGTTTCGCCGCCTCTGAGCTAGAGCGCGTGCAGTTCTATTCGCTCGGGCCGGATCAGAATTTCCTTGCCCTGATTCCAGGCGGGGTGCGCGTTTCTACCTTGGACGAGGCCCAGCGGTATTCGGCCCGCCTGCCGGAGCAGGCGAACCTGGGCCCGCGGGAACTCGAGGGAAAGCTCCGGGAGCGGTTCCCCGGCGTTCCCATTGACCACTTGGGCCAGGTGCGGGCCGAAGACTAGCTCGGGGTGCCGGCTACGCGTGCCGGATCGAGCTGCCAGCCCTGCGCGAGCAGCTGCATATTCTTGATTACTTCTTCGTGCGAGCTGGACTGCAGAGAGACCATGAGCTCATCGGCCTTGGCGTGCTCTTGGAAGGTATCGAGGTAGGCGGCCACCTCATCGGCGGTGCCGACGGCGGAGTACTTCAACATGTCGAGGATCTGCTGGCCCTGGTACGAGCCGATGATCTGCTCTACCTGCTCGTCGGTGAGGTGCTTGCCGCGGCCGGCGAAGGCCTTGACGCGGTTGAAGCACACGCGCTCGTATTCTTCCTGTGCCTCTTGGGTGGTATCGGCGGCGGTGACGTTGACGCCGGCGATGACATAGGGCTTGCTAAAGCGCTCGGAGGGCTGGAAGTGCTCGCGGTAGTAGGTGGTGGCCTGCTCGAGGTGCTGCGGGGCAAAGTGGGAGGCAAAGGCATAAGGCAGGCCGAGCTTGGCGGCCAGGGAGGCGCCGAACATGGACGAGCCCAAAATATAGATAGGCACGTTGGTATTCGCGCCCGGGATGGCGCTGACTCCCGGGATATAGGACTTGCCCTCGAGGTAGGAGTTGAGCTCCTTGACGTCCTCGGGGAAGCGCTCGGCAGAGTGGGGGTCCCGGCGCAGCGCGCGGCCCAGGGTATTCATGTCCGTACCGGGGGCGCGGCCTACGCCCAAGTCAATGCGCTCGGGGTACATCTCCTCCAAGGTGCCGAATTGCTCGGCGATGACATAAGGGGAGTGGTTGGGCAGCATCACGCCGCCGGAGCCCAAGCGGATGCGCTCGGTCTTCGCACCGATGTGGGCGATGAGCACGGCCGGGGAAGAGGACATGATGGACTTCATATTGTGGTGCTCGGTGTACCACATGCGGGAGTAGCCCAGTTTTTCTGCTTCCTGTGCCAATTGCACGGAGCGGGCGATGGACTGTGCTGGGGTTTCGCCCTCATAGATGGTGCAGAAGTCCAAGACGGAAAGATGCGCGCGTTCGGTCACGGTGGAGGGCCTTCCTTTGCTTCGGTAGATGCTCTATAAGTTCTCTCCTTCCAACGGTACGCGCCGCTCGACTATTCCGGTCGGGGGCGATACGGCAGTGTGGAGTGGAGAACGGTAGGCACACAGAAAACTCCCCTCCGCCTCGGCGCTGCGATGCAGTGCGGAGAGGGAGGGGAGTGAAGCAGGAGAAGGGTACTAAGCCCCGGCGAGGGCCTCAGCCTCGGCCGGTTCTTCCGCTTGTGGGTTGGCGGCGGCGTGCTTCTCGCCGGCCTTGGTGGCGATATCGACAACGAGGCCGATAACTGCCGCGATAGCGGTAGGAACAATCCAGCCCAAGTCCACGGACTGGCCGGGCGCCAGGCTCAAGAGGGGATCGAGTGTGTCGGCGCCCCAGCCCTGGGCGGCGATGACGGACAGAGCCGACCACAGCACCGATACCCACAGCGCCAGGCGGTAGGTCCAGTAAAAGACGACGGACTTCTTCACCATCGGCTGGATCAGGGTGAGGGCGATAAGGGAGATGGCCGGTGGGTACAAGAAGGTGATGAACGGAACCGCGATAGACAGCACCGTATCCAGGCCCTGGAAGGCAAAGAGGATGGACAGCGCGGTAAACAGGCACGCCCATACGTGGTACTTGACCTTGGGCATGAGCATCTCAAAGAAGGCCGAGGTGGAGGTGATAAGGCCCACCGCGGTGGTCATGCAGGCCAGGATGACGATGGCAGAGAAGACGGCCTGGCCGATGGTGCCCATGGTGAGATTGGCGGCGTCGGCAAGCAGGGGCGCTCCCGACTCATAGGACTGGCCATTAGGAATGGTTTGGCCTACCCACGCCAAGCCAAGGTAGATCGCGGCCAGCAAAGCGCCAGCAACCAGAGCAGCGGTGATGGTGCCGTTAACCAAGGACTTCTTGGTCTTAAAGCCCTTGGAGCGCAAAGAGCCGACAATCACGATGGAAAAGGCCAAGCCGGCAATCGCGTCCATGGTGTTATAGCCCTCGAACAGGCCGGTGACCATGGGGGCAGAAGAATAATCCGCAGTAGGGGTCTGGGGATCGCGGCCGTTGCTAAAAGCGGCCAAAGTGATAAGGACGATCAGCAGCGCTACCAGGGCTGGGGTAAGGAACTTGCCCAAGGTATCGATGATGGTGTTTGGGCTCCAGGCCAGCACTAAAGCGATAAGGAAGAAGATGATATTGAAGATGCCATTGGCCATCGTTCCTTCCCAGCCCAGAAGCGGGGTGATGGCGGTTTCCATGGACACGGCGCCGGTACGCGGCAGGGCGTAGAAAGCACCGATGGCCAGGTAGGCCATTACAGAAAAGACCAGGCCGAAGAGGGCGCCGCCGTTGGAGCTCAAATCGCGCACGGAGCGGCCAGAAATGGCAACGGCAACAATAGCTAGGACCGGAAGGAGCACGCCGGCGGCCAGGAAGCCGAGGACGGCGGGCCAAAAGTTGGTGCCGGCCGAAACGCCCACCATGGGCGGGAAGATGAGGTTGCCGGCGCCGAAGAACATCGAAAACAGCATCAGCGACGCAATTACGATGGTGGCGCCGGGCTTAGAGGTGCTTGACGCAACTGGGGTAGCCATTGTGGCTCCTTAATTTTCCATGTACAGCTAGAATGCGAGGAAGCTTCCCCATTCCGCCGAGGGTGGTGGCGGAGGTGGGGTACCTCTTCGTGGTCCGAGGTGGCGGGTCACGCCTGTTCGTGTAATGGGACATTACCGCCCACATGGTGAGAAATCAAAGCGTGGGGGTGACGCAGAATACATGGTGGTCCCAGCTGGGCCGGCCTAATCGAGGTCCGCGAAGGCGCGTTCCATTCGGTCGAGCGCTTCTTCCAAGATTTCGCGCGAGGTAGAAAAGTTCAACCGCGCATGGCCCGGCCCGCCAGTGCCGAAGGTATCGCCCTCATTGAGCGCCACCTTGGCATTCTCGCGCAGCCACTTGGCCGGCTGCGGATTGCCACCGATGGCGGTATCGGCAAAGTCCAACCACAGCAGGTAGGTGGCATCCGGTTTGCTGGTCTTTAGGCCGGGAATGCGCTGAGGCAGCTCCTCCACCAACCAATCGCGGGTCTCGCGCAGGTAGGCCACCTCCTCATCGAGGAAGTCGCCGCACTCGCGGTAGGCGGTCTCCGCGGCCAACACGCCCAAGGTGCCCGTGCCATCCTTGGCCACGCCAGAAAGGCAGTTCCAGGTTTGAACATCGGCCGCGTTGGAGAAAATCATCTGGGCGCACTTGAGCCCGGCGGTATTAAAGGCCTTGGACGTAGCGGTGACCGTGATGGTGCGCTCCGCGGCCGCCTCGCCGAGCGAGGCTACCGGGATATGCCGGCCCTCATAGACCAGCGGGGCATGGATTTCATCGGCCAAGATGCGCGCGTCATACTTTTCCGCCAGTTCTACCAGGCCGGTGAGGTAGTCCTCGTCCAAGACGCAGCCGAGCGGATTATAGGGATTGGCCAGCAAAATAGAGCCCGCGCCCGCTTGGAAGGCGCGCTCAATATCGTCGAGCTCCAAGCTGGTCTCGATCTTCTCGCGGCCCGCAGTGCGTGGTAGCTCCAAAAGCGGTGGGTAGGAAGGAACCGGCACGATCACGGGGGAGTCCTTGCGGGTGAAGTACTGTACGCCGAGCAACAGGCCGCGCACCACATCGCCGATCCAGAAAATATGGTCGGAGTTGGGGCGCCAGCCATAGCGCGTGTCATAAAAATCAGCCACAGCCTCGCGTAGCCCCGAGGCCTTAGGCGCTGGGGTATAGCCAAAGGTTTCCTTATCCACCAAGTCTTCTAACGCCTTCTTGATGGCGGGCGCGGTGGGGAAGTCGGATTCCGCAATCCAGAGCGGCAGGACGTCTTCCTCGAAGACGGTCCACTTGCGGGTTCCGCGGGCTTGCAACTCTTCTAGGCTAGGAAACTCCATGGCCATAACCATAACGCGAAGCCCGCGGCCACCCCAGCGCTTTTATGCGCTTTTATTCATCTGCCTTGTCGGCCCAGCGGGAGTCCTCCTCCGCGTCCTCGGATTCGGAGGCAGAGCCGGAGACAAAGCCATACTTCTTCAACCGGCGGCGGTCTGCGGCCGAGGTAGATTGGGTGAGCTTGAGTAGCTCGGCATAAATGCCACCGGATTGCGCCAGTTCGGCCGGCGAGCCCATTTCATCTATGCGGCCGCGATCCAGGGTGATGATGGTATCCACATCCGCGATGGTGGACAGGCGGTGGGCAATAATGAGCGTGGTGCGGTCCTTCATCAGCTCATCTAGGCCGGCCTGCACGGCGCGCTCGGACTTGGTATCCAGCGCCGAGGTGGCCTCATCCAGGACCAGGATGGGCGCGTCCTTGAGCATGGCGCGCGCCACGGAAACGCGCTGCTTCTGCCCGCCGGAAAGCTTCAGACCGCGCTCGCCAATGACCGTGTCATAGCCGTCCGGGAAGGCTTGGATGAACTCATGGGCATTGGCCCGCTTGGCGACGTCCACGATTTCCTCCTCCGTCGCCCCCGGCTTGCCATAAGCGATGTTCTCGCGAATGGTGCCGGAAAAGAGGTAGGACTCCTGGAAGACCACGCCCACTGAGGCGCGCAGGCGTGAGGCGGTGAGATCGTCTACTCGGTGCCCCAGTACATCCAGGTGTCCGGCCGAGGGATGGTAAAGGCCTAGCAAGAGGTTGACCAACGTGGACTTGCCGCCGCCGGACTCGCCCACGAGCGCCACCTTGTGGCCCTCAGAGGCGGCGAAGGAAATATCCTCCACCACGGGCTTGCCCTCCTCGTAGGCGAAGGAGACGTGATCAAAGGAGAAGACCGGCGCGCCGGGTGTGGGCTCCAGCGGGCTGACCGGGGTGAGGTCGAGCTGCGGGGTATGCGAACCGGTGGTGGCCGCAACCAGCTCGCGCGGGGCGGTGGGCTCGAGCTCTTCTTCCATGACCTTGAAGTAGTCCTTGGAACCGGCGATGGCGCGCTGGGCGGTATCGACAATCCAACTCATCATAAAGACCGGCTGCTTCGCACTGGAGACCATCTGCAGCAACATGACCATATCGCCCAAGGAGAAATGCCCCTCGAGCGTGCGCCAGAAAATTACGCCGTAAATGCCGAGGAAGATAATGGCCATGGCTAGGCCACGGAAGGTATCCATCATGTGCCACCAGCGGGACTGCGGCTTGGTGGTATCGACCACGGTGCGGTAGCGCTTGGCAAAGTGGGAGAGCTCGCGGGTTTCGCTCACGAAGGACTTGGCCACCTTGACCTGGCCTATGACCTCTGCGAAGCGACCGTTGGCGAGGTCGATATTTTCGTTTTTGACCGCCTCAAACTTTTGCCAGCGCTTCGAGGTCAGCGCGGTAAGCCACATATAGACCGGGAAGAGCAGCGCGAGCAGGACGGCCAGCGGCCAGTAATACCACGCGGTAATGGCCAGCACCGCGAGGGTCTGGATGATCATCGTGAAGAAGTTATTGGCAAAGGACTGCACGAACTGCGTGATATTGGCAATCGATCGATCCAGCCGGGCGATGATCGTGCCGGTGACCTGGTTATCGTAGTAGCCCTGCGGGAGGGCCAGCAGCTTGGCAAAGTAGCGCGTGGACAAAATCTCGCGCAGGCGCGAGACCATGACATCGCCGATGTAGCCGCCGATATTGCGGAAGAGGGCATTGGCGGCGTCGGCAAGAAAAAGCGCCACTGCCAGCAACAGCACCGTGCGCAGCGCATCGCCCAGTGGGGCGTCGTTCTGCAGGGCGCCCACGATGGTATCGGTAGCTTCGCGCGTCAAAAACGGCGAGATCAGTGCAACGACCGCAGTGATCGTGGCGGTCAGCAGCACGCCTAAATAAAAGGGCCACAGGGCAGAGGCACTGCGGGTAATGCGCAAAATGGAATTCATAAGTCGACCACACTCACTTCGAAACGGCGGTTAGTGCGCTGAATTAGGGAAAGGGGGGCGAGATTTAAGCGACTGCCCAGTATGCCACATGCGGCGTTAACGAGCGTAAATACTTAAGTTCAGGGAGGTTTAGGCTAAGGTACTTGTGCAGAAATACAACAATCTTCGCGTGCAAAGGATCCATCCACGGTGAAAATTTCCCACACACTCGGCGCGGGCGTAGTCAGCGTACTCGCCGTGACCCTGACCGGATGTAGCGTTCTCCAGCCGGAAGAAACCGGGCTGGGGGACCATATCACCGTCTCCAGCTCCGAAGAGGCCCCGTACGAGGCCAAGGACACCGATGATAAGGAAGTTACCTCCAACCTGGCCGAGCCGGTAGAGGATAAGGGCCTGGGTGTGAGCTGGGAGTTGCAGGGTGTGTATACCGATAGCAACACCGGTGGCACCGTAGTGACCATTCTGCTCAAGAATAAAAATGATGTGCCCCTGCCTGTCGACGCCTTTGAAGACCCCACCCTGGAGCGTGCCGACGGCAACGGCGGCTGGGCCAAGATCAACTCCTTGCCCTATGACAAGGAATCTGCCCCAGACGTGGAGCCCCCGGGACTCGATCTCCCGCTGGGTGCAGGCGCTTCGGTCAACCTGCAGTACCGCTTTGACGTGACGCCTGGCAACCTGTGGAATGCGCGCTTGCACATTGGCAACGTGACCTGGGTAGGAGACCTTAATCTATGACGGAACTTGTAGTCTTGGCCTCTGCCGAGGGCGAACCCATCGGCACCGCTCCCAAGGCCGAAGTTCATACCACTGATACCCCGCTGCACTTCGCCTTTTCTGCCTGGTTGACCTGGTGCTGGTCACCCGCCGCGCCCTGAGCAAGCGCACCTGGCCCGGCGTGTGGACCAATGCCTTTTGCGGCCACCCCGCACCCGGCGAGGAGACCGCGGATGCGGTGCTGCGCCGCGCTTCCTTTGAGCTGGGCATTGCGCCGGCGGATCTGTCCGCCCCGCGGCTTATTCTGCCGGACTTTTCCTATCGCGCGGTGGATTCCTCCGGCACGGTAGAAAATGAAATCTGCCCGGTATATACCGTTGAGCTTGCTGCCGACGCCACCTGGGAGCCTAACCCCGACGAGGTAGATTCCTACCAATGGGTCGAGCCAGAAAACCTCTTCGCCGCCGCCGATGCCATGCCCGGCGTCTTTAGCCCGTGGATGATTGACGAGCTCGCGGATAGCGCGCTGCGTGCCGCGTTGTAATTTTCGGCGCCCGCTACACCCCAAGCTCGTCGTCGTTATAGAAGGCCGCGGCCACATAGTCCAAGGTGGCATAGGCTAGCCGACGCTCGCCCGTATCCAGGTTGAATTCCAACACCTGGTGGTCATCGCCGTAGCCGGGGAATCCGGGCTCTCCCGTGGTGGCATAGTGGCGCAGCCACTCGTTGAGCTCGCCGGCCGGGGAAGCGTCGGCCTCCTCGCCTCCGCTGCCGCCAAAGAGCGGGTCCAACTCGGCGCAGTGCACCGCGGGGGCTTCGGTCCGGGTAAATTCCATCATCCAGGTCGGGCCTGGAGCCTCCTCGGCTACCTGCGCGGTCCAGCGGCGCACGGCGGCATCACCAATGAGCCGGCCCATCGGCCGCTGCGGATCGACGTAGTGTGCCAGCTGCCGCCACTGTTTGAAACGATCGTGTGACATCCCGAACTTGGGCGAGAGGTAGCTGGTAATAAAGCCGGCAAACGCCATCTTGTCTATGCGCTCGGCCGCGGGCATGGTGTAGAACTCATCGCGGGTGGAGGTCACCACGATGGGAATATCCGCCAATTCTTCGGCGCGCAGTGGCGCAGGGCCCAAGGCGACATCGAAGCGGTACTCCTTGCGGAATTTGGCATAGCCCTTGGCCAGCGATTCAGGATCCATCTTTTCCAGCGCCTGGCGCGTGACCGGCACGCCGAGGGCCCGGCGCAGGTCAGTGATGCGGTGTTCAAAACGGTCGCGCGGGAATGCCGGCGAGAGCGCCAGCACGCGGCGGAACCCGCCCCGGAAGTGATCGCGGCGCGCCAGCCACAGGCTTATCGCCGCCCCAGCGGATTGGCCCACCAGGGTGATATTGGTCTTATCGCCGCCGAAGGCTTCGATATTGTCCTGTAGCCACTCCAAAGCCAAGAGGCAATCATCAATGCCGCGGTAGCGGTCCGCCTCGTCGCCGTCGAAGCGCGCAAAGCCGGCCAAGCCCACCCGGTAACCCACGTTGACCTGGATTACCCCGTGGCGGGCATTCTTAGTTCCCGTAAGCCGTGGGTCCTCGTGCGAGCCATGCTCAAAGCGGCCGCCGTGAATATAGACCGCGACGGGGCACTCGGCGGCGTCGGCAGGCGCGGTAATGCTCAGCGCAATGTCATTTGGGCGCGGCTCGCGGGCATCCTGATCAAGGGCGCCATCCAGCGGCTCGGCAGGCGAGTAATCACTGGGGATGGTGCTATAGCGCACCGAGTGGAAGTAGTGCAGGCCATCGCGGCGCACGCCGGTGATCCGGCCGGAGGCGGTGGTGACGGTAACGGGAATCTGGGCGCTCGACATGTCAGCCAGATTACCGCGAGCAAGTAGGATAAGTAGCCATGGAGTGGTTGACGAGCTTGGGCAGCACGCTATCGCAATTGTTGGTGCAGGCGCCCGTGTGGATTCAAATGGTCATCGTGGTGGCCATCGCCGTGCCGCTCATGGTGGTCATAGCGTGGTGCCTGATGTGGGCGGTTGACCGCGTGGCCAATCGGGCCGCCGGAGTGATTTCCCAGCAGCGCAGCCGCAGCACTAAGGTAGACCATCATGGCTGAGGAAAATAACGAGCGCGCGCGGCAGGAGCGCGCCGAGCTGCGCGCTAACCCCCGCGAGGGCCTTTGGGACCCCGAAGCCAAGCGCGCCGGCCAGTCTTCCGCCCCGGCAACTAAGCCCGGCGCTCAGCCGGCAAAGCGCAAGCGCGCCCTGCCCAAATCGCGCGTCTCACTCACACTGTGGACGATGATCGCGCTGGTCATCGTCGTTGCCCTCATCGGCCTGTGGACCTAGACGCGCCCACTGCGCGCAGAGGCTTAGGCCCAGCGCTAGTCCTTCCTGCTGGTGGCTGCTAAGCGCTGGAAGAATTCCAATCCGGGAAGATCCTCGATAAGCAGGGCAGTGCCGTTGGTATCGCACAGCGGCACGCACCAATTGGGATAGAGCTCGTGCGTGGTGCCCGGCTGATTCTGCGCACGCACATCGCCCACCATGTCCACCAAGCTGGTGCAGGCAAGTGCTGAAGGCGTGCCCGCAATATAGCGGTGCAGCGCCACAGAAATGTCTTCCTCCGCGCCGCGGGAGGCGCGCTCGGCCGGATCCACTAGGTAATCGCGCTGCGGCAAGAGGCCTCGGTCCGCTACCGCGCCCAATACGCGGGCCTGCCACTCGATGTCATCGCGCTGCTCGTCCTCGACCGAGCGGGTCAGCACGCCTAAGCGCGCGCGGAGCGAAATATGATCGCCGCGCAGGTACGCCAAGGTCGGCGGCAGATCGTGGGTATTGACCGAGGACAGCGCCAGCTGGCGGTACTTGTCCTGCGGCAGCGGGGAGTAGTCATCATCGTCGCGCTCAAACCACACGATGGAGGTACCCAGCACCGCCTTCTGCGCGAGCACGTCTTGTACCCACGGCTCGACGGTGCCGAGGTCCTCACCGATGACCACCGCACTGGCGCGCTGCGCCTCTAGCGCCAAGATGCCCACCATGGCTTCAAAGTCATAGGAGACATAGGTGCCCGTCAGCGGGCTGGCCATGCGCGGGATCCAGTACAGGCGGAAAAGCCCTAAGATGTGGTCCACGCGCACGCCGCCGGCATGGCGGAGCACGGTGGAGAGCATCTCGCGCCACGGGGCATAGCCCGCGGCGGCCAGGCGCTGCGGGTGCCACGGCGGCTGCGACCAATCCTGGCCCTGCTGGTTATAGTCATCCGGCGGGGCGCCTACCGAGCACTGCGGCGCCAAATACTCAGTGAGGTTCACGGCATCGGCGCCGCCTGGGTGCACACCCACGGCAAGATCAGTCACCAGGCCCAGGCGCATGCCGGCATCGAGCGCGCGCTGCTGCGCGGCGGCCAGCTGCTCATCGCACAGGAACTGCAGCCAGGAATAAAAGCGCGTGAGCGTGTCCATGTCCAGGCCTTCGGCATGGCGCTGGCCCGACTGTGCGGCGGCGTCTTGTTGCGCACACCAATATGCGAAATCGCGCAGGCCGCGGCCTTCCTCGCGGGCGTAGCGCACGAAGGCCTCTTCGCGCTCCGGGGAGGGCTGGTAGTTAAAGAGCTCGCGCAGCACCTGCAGCTTGGCCTCAAAAATGGTGTCGCGGTCAATCTCCTCGGCGCTGCGATTGCGCTGGCGAAACTCCTCGGCCAGCTCGCGCACATCATCCTGCAGGTCCTCCGGCAGGAGCTTGAGCTCCGGGATGGATTCGATGTGCAGGTAGAGCGGGTTGATAAAGCGCCGCGTGGTGGGCAGGTACGGCGAGTCCTCCACCGGCGGAAGCGGCTCGGCCGCATGCAGCGGGTTGACCAGCAAGAAATCCGCGTGCGGGGCCAACGTTTCTGCCAACTGCCCCAAATCCTGGAAATCGCCGATGCCCCAGGAGGACTCCGAGCGCACCGAATACAGCTGCGCCATCACGCCGCTAATGGGGCGCTCCACAAACTCATCGGCCGTGGAAAGCCGCGCCGGGGTGATAATCAGCGGGCAGGCATGCTTGCCGATGCCCCCAGACTCCAACACCAACTCGTGGTACCCCATGGGCAGATCGCCGGGGATGTGGAAGCTCGCCTCGCCCCACAGGGTGCCATCAACGTCAGCATCCGGGGCGTCATTGGGGTCTTGGTAGACCTCGCGGGTGCCTCCTTCCTCCAGCTCAATGTGTACGTTGGCGGCATCGCCCGCGTGCACGTGGACCACGAACCCGCGCTCTTGGCCCTGGGGTGCGACAACGCAGTGGGGGAGGGGCTGGGAGGAGCGGTCCAGGTAGTCGTCGTAAAGCAGCTGCGTCAGTGCGGCATCGTCTGGATTGTCATCGATGGCCACGCCCAAGGCGCGCAGGGTATAGGCAATAGTGTCTTCAGCGACGTGGACGGGGAAACCAGACTGGGAGGTATAGCTGGTGGCCACGCCGTGGCGCTGAGCGAGTTCTTCAAGCAAGTCGCGGGTAGTCACAGGCCACATTGTGCCACGGGGACAACGCACCTGCTGGGGAACAGATTGGTACAGTAGGCGAAGATTAATAATTAGCTGTTCGAAAGGACACCGCGTGACCCTGCAAGAAGTGCATACCCCGGCGCAATTTACTATCGAGCCGGGCGAAACCTGCCTGACCGCCCTCATGGACACCGCGAAGAAGCGCCCTCACGGCGTCATGTTCACCCGCCCGGCTAACTATGAGTGGGTCAACGTCACGGGCAAAGAATTCATCGATGAGGTCTTTGAAGTAGCCCAGGGACTTATCGCCCTGGGCGTGCAGCAGGGGGACCGCGTCGCCCTCATCTCTGCCACCCGCTATGAGTGGTCCCTGCTGGACTTTGCCATCTGGGCCGCCGGTGCCGCCTCCGTGCCGGTCTACCCGTCCTCGTCCGCCTCCCAGGTGCGTTGGATCATCGAGGACTCCGGCGCCGTGCTCGCCATTACGGAAACCCGCGAGCACTCCGAGCTGGTAGAAAACCTGGTGCTGCAGGAAGACGGCGAACCCAACCTCAAGGGCTCCCCATCGCAGCTGCGCCGCGTGCTGGAAATTAACTCCTCTGCCATCGATACCTTGAAGTTCGAGGGCCGCGGCGTGGCCGCCGACGAGGTCTACGCCCGCATCAAGGCCACCTCCACCGATGACCTGGCTTCTTTGGTTTATACTTCCGGCACAACCGGACGACCCAAGGGCTGCATCCTGACCCACCGCAACTGGCTGGCCCAGACCCGTGGCTTGTGCACCAACCCGATTGGCATCTTCGCAGTGCCGGGCAGCCACACCCTGACCTTCCTGCCGCTGGCCCACGTCTTTGCCCGCGCGGTATCCATTGCGGTGGCCATGCGCGGCGCCTCCCAGAATCACTGGTCGGACTTTTCCACCATCTCCATCGAATTCGCTCGCTCCCGCCCGAATGTCATTTTGGGCGTTCCGCGCGTCTTTGAAAAGGTGCGCAACTCTGCCGCCGCTAAGGCGGCCGATTCCGGCATCAAGTCCCTGCTTTTTGAGCAGTCCGAGAAAGTAGCCATCGAGTACTCCAAGGCTTTGGATAAGCCGGAGGGCCCGGACCGCCTGCTGAAGGCCAAGCACAAGGTCTTTGACAAGCTGGTGTACTCCACCATCCGCAAGGGCGTGGGCGGCAACGTGAACTACTGCATTACCGGTGGCTCGGCCATGGGCCATGACCTGCTGCACTGGTACCGCGGCATCGGCATCCCGGTCTATGAGGGCTATGGCCTGACCGAGGTCGCCGCCGCGGCCGCGGTGGACTTTGTGGATCAGTCCATCGGCACTGTTGGCCCGCCGATGGGTGGCGTGACCTTCCGCATCAATGAGGAAGGCGAAATCTGCATCAAGGGCGATATCGTCTTCCACGGTTACTGGAATAATCCGGAAGCCACGGCCGAGGCCCTCGAGGATGGCTGGTACAACACCGGCGACCTGGGTGAGATTGATGAGGACGGCAAGCTCGTTATCACCGGCCGCAAGAAGGACCTCATTGTCACGGCCGGCGGCAAGAATGTCTCGCCCGGCCCGATGGAGGATATCTTGCGCGGGCACCCGCTTATCTCCCAGGCCATGGTGGTAGGCGATGGCAAGCCCTTCGTCGGCGTGCTGCTGACCCTGGATCCGGACATTTTGAAGCGCTGGAAGCTGGACCACAACATTCCGGAGAATCGCTCCATGCGCGAGCTGGCTACCGATCCGACCCTGCGCGCGGAGCTGCAGGATGCCATCAACCAGGTCAATGCCACCGTCTCCCACGCGGAGGGGATTAAGAAGTTCTACATCCTCGAATCTGACCTTACCGAGGAAGAAAACGAGCTGACCCCCACCATGAAGGTCAAGCGTAACGTGGTTTCGCAGCGCTATGCCGCGGCCATCGAGCACCTGTACAAGCGCTAGTCCGCGCGACGGGTACACCCGAGGGAATTCCCTCGGGTGTTTCTTTTTGCCCTGCTTGCCGACGCCCCCTTCTGCAGCTCACCCCACCATCCTCACCCCAGTGCGGGCGAACCTGCCATAAACCTGTGAATGGCTTCGGAGTGTCGCGCGCTCGCGGCGGCGGATCTCGCATAAAGTCGTGAGGCGTTACAGCAAACCTCAACCTCTACTAGAGGTTAGAAATGGGACCGTGGAAGGAGTGGCTCGAAGCCAATGCACAAAATCGCCGCCGAGCTGCGCCACCGCGAGCTTACGCAAGAGATTTACAATATCGGCGACGAAGTCGCAGAGTACCTCGAGCACCTCATTGAAGCCATCGAGGATTGGGACGAAGAGCTGTGCATGGATTGCCTAGCTGAGCTGGGCGATATCGTCGAAGATGCCCGCGTTGACTCCGGCCGTTGTGTAGGCGAGCTGATGGGCCTGCGCCAAGCCCTTGTCTCCGGCGTGCGCTCGGGTACCATTTCCGCCGCTTCTTCCGGCGTGAACGACGTGGAAGAGCCGGAACAACTGACCCCGCGCCTGCTGGATGAGCGATTCCCCATCTCTAAGCCCATCGTGGTACACGAGCTGGCCGAGTCCCTGCGCTCTCGCACCCAGACCGTGGCGGATTACCTCCGCGAGGTAGTCGAGTACGTGCTCGCGCAAACCGACGCCGTGGCCCGCAACCTCGACATGGTCTCGCTGCCGCACTTGTATAAGCGCACCGGCGAGTCCGCCCTCATTGCGGTCCAAGCGTGGAAGCACACGGTGCTGGATACCCACCCGGCCTATGTCCGCACGATGCGCGGGCATAACCCACCGCAGTTCCTAGAAGAGCGCGCCCGGGTTGCCGCGGTGGTGGAAAAAGTCCGCGCTAAGCGCGAGGCGGCCCGCCGGGCTACAACTGCATAAACCACATAGACTTCCTTGTTTCACGCAAGGGGATGTTCACGGCCACCGAGATTCCCTCTCTCGGTGGCCGTTGAAGTTTTCTGCGCTAGGGTGCCCTAATTCGGGGAAGCATTTAGGGAAATTTTAGGTTAACGGCCGTTCCATATAATTTTTGTTATTCCTGTTCAGCGGCTTGGGTGCTGTATTCAGCGGTATTGTTGATGGGTCAACCTTAAGATCTAAGTAGAAAATGCTCTCAACGCGCTGTAGGGTATTTCCCGTCCAGGCGAACGCCGTGACCTAGCATCATCCACACGCGGCGCGCGCAATCACATTCTTTAACCACATCTACAGGGAGTTAAACCATGGGCGCACGCCGAACTTCTCGCCTCATTGCCAGCGCAGTGGCCGTAGCCACCTTCTCTTCCATCACTGTTGTGCCTAACGCCGTCGCCGCCGACGACACCACCTTTGTCGAGGAAAAGACCACCGACGGTACCGTAAGCCTCAACGGCATCGAATTCGATGAGGACGGCAACCTGCTGGAGGAAAACAACGCCGGCGATAAGGCGATGGAAGAACTCGACGCAGAAGAAGACGCCGCCGAGTCCATCACCCCGTACGCCGTAGACGGCGCGGAGGAGACCGCCGAAGCTCCGGCTTCTGAGGAGTCTGCAAAGCCAACCACCCTCGAGGAACTCGCACAGACTGAGGCCTCCAACGGCGACGTCAACGTCAAGGTGGTCAAGGATGAGCAGAAGGACAAGCTTGTTTGTGAGGTCACTGATGCCCCTGACAAGGAAGGCAACATGCTCGACCTCAAGCTTGCGCTGGCTAAGGCCTTCTACGATGGCGGCGAAAAGATCCTCAAGACCGTCTGGGAGATCATCCCGGTTGTCGGCGACCTCGTTCCGGCTGATTTCATCGATAAGATTTCCGGTAAGACCTGGGACGGCATTGCCAAGCTGGTCAAGGAAGGCGAGAAGGACAAGACCGTTACCTGGGATCTCTCCCGCGCCCAGGGTATGGCCATCGGCCGTATCGATAACGCCGATGCCGACGTTGATATGAACAACCCGGATGGTGCTAAGAAGACCGTCTCCGGCCTGCTTAAGTTCGCCGACGGCGCCTTTGGCAAGGGCACCAAGGTTATCTTGAAGCTCTTTAATGCAGCCGTTACCATCGCCGGCCTGGTTCCAGGTGCGAGCGTCGCCGGCGACCTGAAGCTGAGCAAGGACCAGCAGAAGAGCATCGAAGACTCCCTGAATAACATCTCCACCGCAGCCTCCGATCTTGCAGCCGTGAACGCCCCCGCTGGCCAGCTGTGCTCCGATATGCTCAACGGCAAGAAGACCAAGGACCAGCCTGCCGAGGAGAACCCTTCCGAGGAGCCTTCCTCCGAGGAAACCACTTCCGAGGCTCCGGCTTCTGAGGATGCTACCTCTGAGGAGACCACCCCGTCTGAGTCCGCAGAAGAGACCTCCACCGAGGAGACCTCCGCTGGAGAAACGGCCACCGGAGAGCCGACCTCCGCTGAAGAAACGGCCACCGAAGAGCCGACCTCCGCTGAAGAAACGGCCACCGAAGAGCCGACCTCCGCAGAAGAAACTTCCGCTGAAGAGCCGACCTCTGAGGAATCCACCGAACCTTCCACTACCGAAGCTGCGGTTGTTCCGGGCAAAGACGGCCAGGACGGTAAGGACGGCCAGGATGGCGTAGACGGTAAGGATGGCCAGGATGGCCGCGACGGTCGCGATGGCCGTGACGGTCGTGACGGTCGTGACGGTAAGGATGGCGAGAACGGCCGCGATGGACGCGATGGTCGCGACGGCCGCGACGGCGAAGATGGCCAAGACGGTAAGGACGGCCGCGACGGCGAAGATGGCCAGGATGGTCGCGATGGCCGAGACGGACGTGATGGCCGAGACGGTCGCGACGGACGTGACGGCCGCGATGGCATCAACGGTAAGGACGGCAAGGACGCAGACATGTCTTCCGTCGCAGGGTTCTCCTTCCTGGCTGCGCTCGTAGGCGGCGGCACGGTGCTGGGCATCCTGTCCACCATTGACTACCTCTACACCCACGGCATGCTGCCGAAGAACAGCGTCCCATGGCGCATCAACCAGTAAGACCTTCCCGTTGAGGCAGTAGCTGGAGTCATTGGAACCTCCGCGAGCATATGCTCGCGGAGGTTCTTTCTTATTGCGGCGAAGTCTCGGTGGGTTCTCTTGCGAGGCATTCGCCATCGGCCTCCCTTCGCGCTCACCGGCGCAGTGGATTCCGCGGCGAAAGCACCGCTGGTGAGCGCGAAGGGCGGCGGGGTAGAGGATGGCGGGAGGCAGGAAGCGTGGACTTAGGCAGAACGGGCGGCCTCTTGTCTGGCGGAGATGGTGGAAATGAGGTCGGTCAGGAAGCGAGTGGGGTGGTCGATGAGCTGTCGCGGGGTATAGCAGAGGACGGTGAAGCCGGCCTCGCGCAGACGTCGGTGGCGCTCACGCTGATGGGGAAGTGCCTTCGCAGGGATGATGTCGATGAGGTAGGCGCTGTTGATGCATAGGGCGGTCGTGATGCCAGGCAGCGCGGTGAACGGCGCCTCGAAGAACATGGGCCAGGGGAAATCGGCCTCAATGAGGAGGGCGCGGGCGAAAGACTCGTAAGGAGAGCGGGAAAGGGAAGAGGCGTGGTGGATTACGGCGCGGACGATGCGGCTATTGCGCACCCGGCCCATGCGGGCGAACTCTTCCTTGAGGTCTTCTCGGCTCAGGCCGGAGCGCAAAGCCGAGTCGGCGGCGATGAGGCCGTCGGTGAAGCCGTGGTAGCGGGCGACGTCGATAACCGCGCGGGCCTTGGAAACGCAGCGGGTGCCGTCCACGAGGATGGGCTCGGGAAGTAAAGCCTTGCGGTAGATGCGCTCGGGATGGCGGCGGTCCTTGTGGGGAAGCGTATTGGTGGGAAGGGCCATTTCAATCTTTTCCTCGGCCGTGGCGATGACCCACAGCCCGTGGACGCGGGCGGCGGACTTGGAGATGAGCACCGCGGTATAGGCGCTGCGGGCGGCGGCGATGGCGCGCAGGCGCAGCTGGGAGGGGAAGTCGAGGCAGTGGTAGTGATCGCGCCGGACTGCGATGCGCGGTGCGAGTTTGAGGTAGGTGCCGTTTTTCAGGTCGGTCCAAAAGGTGGGGTGGTTGGTGCGGATGGAGTCGATATTGGTCAGTGGTGGTGTCATGCCTCCTAGGAAAGGGCACGTTGCCGGCCGGCGCGAGGAGGTGGCGGCCGGGCCTGTGGATAACAAGGCTGCAGGGAAAGGCGAGTGAGCGAAGTGGCGGCTGGGAAAGTTACGGCCACAGTTATCCACAGTCGGGGGAAACACCCCTTGCGCACGGGTGCGAAAACGGCAAAGCCCGCGCCGGCCGCAATGAAGCGGGCGCGGGCGCGGGTGCGGGGAGAACTAGACGGCCGGGGGAGGGGTGACCTTATCTAGCTGCTCGGTAATCTGCGGCCACAGTTGGCCCATGATGTCGTCCCAGGTAAGGATCCACACGGCGTTGTCCTTATCGGCCTTGCCCACCATGACGAGCTGCTCGTTGCGAGCGCGCATGTGGTCCAGAGTCTTTTGCACGGTGGTGGAAGAAGACACGGACAGGGCAGGGCGGGAGAACTCGAGAACCGGGGTTTCTGGTTCTGCCAGCAAGGTATCGCGCACGTGGACCACGCGGGGGACTCGGGAGTCCTTGGGGAAGACCAGCACGCGCATGATGTTCTTGCGTACGACGAGGTCTTGGAGGTCCTCCACGGTGGCGTCGGAAGGCAGGGGCACTACCTCCGAGCCGTGCTCGCGGGCCATGGCGCCCACGGTGGAGTTTTCCAACTCGATGACATCAGAAATCTGGTTGGCAGACTCATCATCCAGAGCACCGGTCTCGCGGGAGTGCTCGACCAAGGTGCGCAGAGTCTCAGCGTCGTAGCCGGCCGCACCGGCGCGGTCGACGGGTTCTTCGCCAGCCAGGGACACCATTTTGTTGGCCATGACGTTGATCCACTTCAGCAGCGGGCGGAAGATCCACACGAAGCCACGTGCGGGGACCGCGATGAACTGCAGGGCGGTCTCCGGGTGGGTAATGGCCCAAGACTTCGGCGCCATCTCACCCAGCACGAGGTGGAGGAAGGTGACGATGAAGAGGGCGAGGAGGAAGCTGACGACGTCGGCAATGCCCAGCGGCAGGCCGGCGGCCTCCAGCGGTGCCATGAGCAGGTGGTGCACCCAGGGCTTGGTTACAGCACCGAGGACGAAGGTGGCGGCGGTAATGCCCAGCTGCGCGCCGGCGAGCATGATGGTCAGCTCATTGAGCGAGCGCAGGCCGGCGCGGGCGGTGCGGGAGTTTTCCGCATCCTCTTCCAAACGGTTGCGGCGAGCGCCCATCAAGGAGAACTCGATAATCACAAAGAAGCCGGAAGCGGCGATGATGAGCAGGGTAACGAGGAGGTTAAACCACCACGATTCGGTCATTATGCATCCTCCTTCTTATCGGCATCATCGGAGTGGTCGGAGTAATCCTCCACCAACTCGATGGCGAGCACGGACGGTACGTGGCGATCCACCTCTTGCACGCGCAGGCGGAGGGAGCGGACGGGTGCTTCATCGTGGTCAACCCAGTCGTCGGGCTCGGCCTCGAGCTGGATGGTGTGTTCCTCGCCTACCTCAGGCAGCGCACCGGAGTGGGCAATGACGAGGCCGGCGACAGTCTCAAAGTCGCCTTCAGGCAGGTCGTGGCCGATGGCGCGCTCGATCTCATCAATCGGCGTATCGCCGTCGACCAACCAGTGGGATTCGTCCTGCTCGGTGATTTCCTCGGTTTCTTCGATATCGTGCTCATCGGTGACATCGCCCAAGATTTCCTCGGCCAAGTCCTCCATGGTCACGATGCCTACGAAGCCACCGTATTCATCGATGACACACGCCATCTTCTGGTCGCTATCGCGCAGCTCTTCCACCACATCCGGCAGCGGCATCAACTCAGGGACCACCACGGCCTCCTGCATGATGCTGGTGGCCTTGGTGGCGGCGGGAAGGTCGCTTCCCAGGACGTCGATAAGATGCACCACACCCACCGGGTTGTGGTCGTCATCAATGACGGGGTAGCGCGTGTGGTCGGTAGACATCATCTCGCGGACCTCACCGAGGGTGGTGTCGGGGTCAATGACGTCCACGCGGGAGCGCGGAATCATGGCGTGCTCAACATCGTGTTCGGGGAAGTCCAGCAGGCGGTCGAGCACCATGTAGGTATTTTCATCCAGATCGCCGGCCTCATGGGAGGAGTCCACGATGGATTCCAGGTCATCGGCGGTGGCGGAGGAGTCCACGTCTTCTACCGGTTCGATGCCAAAGACCTTGAGGATGGCATTGGAAGAGTACTCGAAAAAGTGGATGAGCCAGCCGAAAATCCGCAGGTAAAGCTGCGTGGAGGCGGCCAGCCAGCGCGCCGTCTTCATCGGTGCGGCGATGGTGTAGTTCTTGGGGAAGAGCTCCGCAAACAGCATCGTCGCAATCGTGGAGATGAAAAGTGCCGCGATGGTACCAACGGTGACTGACACTGCGGACGGAACGCCGACGCCGCCAAGCAACGTACCCAGTCCCTGGCCCACGAGCGGCTCGGCCACATAGCCGATGAGCAGGCCGGTAATCGTGATACCGAGCTGCGCGCCCGAGAGCATGAAGGAGGTCTGCTGAGTAATAGCCAGCGCGCGTTGGGCTGTCTTATCCCCCTCAGCAGCCTGGGTCCGCAGCTGCGTGCGGTCCACGGACATAAAGGAAAATTCTTGGGCCACGAAGTATGCGTTCGCGACGATGATGAGGCCAATGACTACGAAGCCGGCCAGAATCATCAAAATAGCCGATAACATGATTTACTCCCCACCGCCTAGAAGGAGGTAGGGACATCGACTCGGAGGTTCCACTGAGGGTGCCTTTCTACTTGGGAAGATGGAAACATACTACATGCTCAACCCCGCTTTCGGCCATTTTGTTCCCGGCCTATTAGGGTTTTATCCATGACTGAACCCTTCGGGCTGTATATCCACGTTCCTTTCTGTGCCACTCGTTGCGGGTATTGCGATTTCAATACCTATACCCCGGGCGAGCTTGGCAGCCCGCGCGATCTCACCGGGCCCTACCTGGATGCCCTGGACCGCGAGCTGGAGTTGGCGGGCGCGCGCGTGGGCCGCCCGGCCGAGACCGTCTTCATTGGCGGCGGCACGCCCTCGCTGCTGGGAGGGCAGGGCCTGAGCCGCATCCTGAACACCGTCCGTTCCACCTTCGGCCTAAAACCTGGGGCGGAGGTCACCACCGAATCCAACCCGGAGTCCACCTCACCGGAGTATTTTGCCCAGCTTGCCGACGCCGGCTATACCCGCATCAGCCTCGGCATGCAGTCAGCGTCCCCGGGCGTTCTCCAAGTCCTCGAGCGCGCCCATACCCCCGGCCGCGCCTTTGCCGCCGCCCGCGAGGCCCGCGCCGCCGGCTTCGAGCACGTCAACCTGGACATGATCTATGGCACGCCCACCGAAACCGATGACAATGTGCGCGAGACCTTGGACCGAGTGCTAGAAACCGGCGTAGACCACGTCAGTGCTTATTCGCTCATCGTGGAAGACGGCACCCGCATGGCGCGCAAGGTCAATAAAGGTATCCTGCCCGCCCCCGATGAGGACGTGCTGGCACGACGCTATGAGATGATTTCCTCCACCCTCGAAGCGGAAGGCTTCGAGTGGTACGAGGTCTCCAACTGGTCCAAGCCCGGCGGCGAGTGCGAGCACAACCGTATCTACTGGGTAGACGGCAATTGGTGGGGTGCCGGCCCTGGCGCCCACTCGCACTTGGGCAACGAGCGCTTCTTTAACGTCAAGCACCCCTCGCGCTATATCGATGCCCTCGGCCGCGATGAGCTACCCATCAAAGAGGCCGAAACGCTTACCGACGCCGACCGCCACATGGAGAAAATCATGCTCGGCCTGCGCCTGCGCGAGGGCATCCCGGAGGCCTGGCTCGATGCCCACGCCGCGCCCGCCCTCGAGCGCTTCATTGGCCGCGGCCTGCTCGAGCGCGCCGACGATCGCGTACGCATCACCAAGCCCGGCCGCCTGCTAGCCGATGGCATCATCACCGATCTCCTCGTCGCCGAAGAAACCTAATCCTCGTTCCCAGACCTTTAGACTTAGTCCAGTAGAAACCAAACCAGTTAGTTTTGACTCAGTCGATGAGAAACCTGTTATTCCGCTATTTTCTTGTTAGTCTTTTGCCGTGACTGGCGGACTGGTTCCTTCAGGCGCAAGCTTCTTCCAAGCTCGCTGGGATCGAGCTACGCCAGCTGAAAGAGACTATCTCAGTGCCATGGCAGCCTTAGGCGATGGTTCAGCGGAAACGAAAGAAATCGGTGAACGTCTGGGGAAGGATAATAAAGCTCTTGGTCCGGTGCGGGCTAAGCTCATAAACAAAGGTCTCATTTATTCCCCTGAGCACGGTAAAGTCAGGTACACCGTCCCGAACTTTAAAGAATTTATCATTCGCCGAAGCGAATAGGAGCGCCATAGTGTCTACCTCAACCGATGCCCGCCGCAAGGAAGTCCTGCGTGCCATCGTGGCGGACTATATTGCCTCCCAGGAGCCGGTTGGCTCTAAGTCGCTCTTGGAGCGCTACCAATTGGGCGTCTCCTCGGCCACCATCCGCAATGACATGGCCGTGCTCGAATCCCAGGGCCTTATCTCCCAGCAGCACGCCAGTTCCGGCCGCGTGCCCACCCAACAGGGCTACCGCCACTTTGTCGACTCGCTGCATGAGGTCAAGCCGTTGTCGGCCCCAGAGCGCCGCGCGATGCTCAGCTTCTTGGAAGGCGGCGTCGACTTGGAGGACGTGCTGCGCCGTTCGGTGCAGCTACTGGCTCAGGTGACGAAGCAGGCGGCCGTCGTCCAGCTGCCCAACCTCAAGGTCTCGCGTGTTAAGCACTGTGAGGTAGTGGCGCTATCCCCGGTGCGCCTGCTGCTGGTGCTTATCACCGATAACGGCCGTGTGGACCAGCGCAATGTGGAGCTCGATGAAATCATCGACCAGGATCAGACCTTCCGCTTGCGCGACATCGTCAATAGCGCGCTGGTGGGCAAGACGCTTAGCGACGCCTCCGTGGAGCTCGCCCACCTCGTCGATGACGCCCCCTTGGATATCCGTCACCATGTGCTCAAGGTGGCCACCACGCTCATCGAGACCCTGGTGGAGCAGCCCTCCGACCGGCTGATTATGGCCGGCGCCTCCAACCTCACGCGCGTGGCGCGCGAGTTTCCGGAAGGTCTGCCCAAGATTATTGAGGCACTAGAAGAGCAGGTCGTCGTCCTCAAGCTGCTCGCCCGCGTGCCCGATTTGGGCAACGTCTCCGTGGTTATCGGTGAGGAAAACGAGGAAGACCAGCTGCGCCAAGCCTCCGTGGTGGCCACGGGCTACGGACTGGGCACCGGCGATGAGGTGGCCACGCTGGGCGGCCTTGGCGTGGTGGGGCCTACCTTTATGGATTACTCGGGAACAATTTCTAAGGTCTCTGCCGTTGCACGGTATGTGAGCGAAATTTTGGCCGGCGAACAGTGCGAGTAAACTGGCTGGCCGCGCATTATTTTTTCAAGTTAACCCCAACAAGACGAATTAGAAGGAATATCTCTTACAGTGGCTCGTGACTATTACGGCATCCTCGGTGTTGATAAAAACGCAACTGACCAGGAGATTAAGAAGGCCTACCGCAAAATGGCCCGCAAGTATCACCCGGATCTGAACCCGGATGATGACGCTGCCGCGGAAAAGTTCCGCGATGCCGCGCTGGCCCAGGAGGTCCTGCTGGATCCGCAAAAGCGCCAGATCGTGGACATGGGCGGCGACCCCATGGAGCAGGGTGGCGGCGGTGCCGGCGCCGGCGGCTTTGGCGGCTTCGGTGGCGGCGGCCTCGGCGATATCTTCGCCGAGTTCTTCGGCGGCGGTGCCGGCGGTTCCCGCGGCCCGAAGTCCCGCGTCCAGCCGGGCAACGATGCCCTGCTGCGCACCCGCATCACTTTGGAGGAGGCCTACACCGGCCTGAAGAAGAAGGTCACCGTGGATACCGCCGTGCTGTGCGATAGCTGTGGCGGTACCGGCTCCGAGTCCAAGGCCAAGCCGGTTACCTGTGATAACTGCAATGGCATGGGTGAAATCCAGGAGATGCAGCGCAGCTTCTTGGGCAACGTCATGACCACCCGTCCGTGCCCGAAGTGCCAGGGCTTTGGCGAGGTCATTACCGATCCGTGCAACCACTGCGCCGGCGATGGCCGCGTGAAGAAGCGCCGCGATCTCACCGTGAATATCCCGGCCGGCATCAATGATGGCATGCGCATCCGCATGGCCTCCCAGGGCGAGGTCGGCCACGGTGGCGGCCCAGCCGGTGACCTCTACGTCGAGGTCCACACGGAGGAGCACCCCGTCTTCCAGCGCAACGCCGATGACCTGAACCTCACCGTGCGCGTGCCGATGATTGACGCAGCCTTGGGCACCAACTTCACCATCGACCAGCTCAATGGCGAAGAGCTCACCATCGACATCGAGCCGGGCACCCAGCCGGGCGAGTCCATCAAGGTCGATGGCGCCGGCATGCCGCGCCTGCGCACCGATGGCTACGGCAACCTCTTTGCCCACGTGGACGTCGTTGTGCCGAAGGACCTGGACCGCAAGACCCGCGAGTCCCTGGAGAAGATCCGCAATTCCCGCGACGAGGGCGCGCGCGTGCGCACCACCGGCGACGGCCAAGAGGAATCCTTCTTCAGCCGCATCCGCGATAAGTTCCGCCGCTAATGTCCCTGCCCGTCTTCATCCACCCGGATCTCTCCGCCGCGCGCACCGGCGAAGCCTTCAGCTTTTCCGGCCCGGAGGCCCGCCATGCCGTCACGGTCAAGCGCATGGGGGAGGGCGAGCGCCTCGAGCTTATCGACGGCACCGGTACCCGCCTCACCCTCACCATCACCGCTACCTCGGGCAAGGACTCCTTGGAAGGCACGGTCGACTCCATCGACACCGCGCCCGATCCCTCCCCGCGGGTGAGCGTGGTGCAGGCCATCCCGAAATCCGAGCGTGCCGAGCTCGCGGTGGATCTTGCCACCCAGGCCGGCGCGGATGAGATTATCGCCTGGCAGGCGGATCGCTGCGTGGCTAAATGGGATGGTAAGAAGGCGCCGAAGGCGGTGGCCAAGTGGCAGGCGGCCGCGGATTCCGCGGCCAAGCAATCCCGCCGCGCCCACATCCCGCAGGTGCGCGGCCCGCTGACCACCCCGCAGCTCGTCCAGGAACTCACCGGCGGCCGCGACGGCGCTTCCTCCAACGCACCCACCGTGCTTGTATTGCACGAGGAAGCTACCGTCTCCATCAAGGACGTGCCGCTCACAGACGACGTCGTCCTGCTCGTCGGCCCCGAGGGCGGCATTGGCGAGGCCGAGCTCGATCGCCTCAAAGAAGCCGGCGCCACACCCATCAAGCTCGGCCCGGAAGTGCTGCGCACGGCGAGTGCGGCGATGGTGGCGCTTGCTGCAATCGGCATGCGCACCGAGCGTTGGTAGCAGGCGCTGGTAGCCTAAAGCACGTGCCTATCATCACGAAGAAATGTGAGCTAGATTCCGCCTACGTCAGCAGCGTGCTGGGTAGCGCGGACGATAACCTGCGCGTGCTCAATAACCGCCTGGATGCGGACCTTTTTGCCCGCGGCAATGTCGTCACCGTCACCGGTCCCGATTATGAAGTGGCCCGTGCCGCCAAGATCCTCGACGAGCTCGAGGCCATCGCCCGCCGCGGCCACGCCGTGTCCACCGATACGGTCAAGCACACCATGGACATGGTGGCCGTGGAGGCGCCGCAGTCGGTCTCGGCGGCGCTGGCGGCGGACATCGTTAAGCGCCGCGGCAAAGCCGTCCGCCCAAAGACGGTGGGGCAGTCCGAATACGTGCAGGCCATCGACGATAATACGGTGGTCTTTGGTATCGGCCCGGCCGGTTCCGGCAAGACCTACCTGGCGGTGGCCAAGGCCGTGCAGGCCCTGCAGACCAAGCAGGTCTCGCGCATTATCCTCACCCGCCCGGCCGTGGAGGCAGGGGAGAAGCTCGGCTTCTTGCCGGGTACGCTCAATGACAAGATTGACCCGTACCTGCGCCCGCTGTACGACGCCCTGCGGGACATGCTCGACCCGGAGATGATTCCTAAGCTCATGGAAGCCGGCATCATCGAGGTCGCCCCGCTGGCCTATATGCGCGGCCGCACGTTGAACGATGCCTTCGTCATCCTCGACGAGGCCCAAAACACCACGCCCGCGCAGATGAAGATGTTTTTGACCCGCCTAGGCTTTGGGTCCAAGATTGTGGTCACCGGCGATATCTCGCAGGTAGACCTCCCACACGGCCAGGTCTCGGGCCTGCGCATCGTGCGCCGCATCCTGCGCAACGTGGACGATATCCACTTCGCGGACCTTGGGTCTAAGGACGTGGTGCGCCACCAGCTGGTCGGGCGCATCGTCAATGCGTACGAGACCTTTGATAATAAGAAAGCCGCTGAATACGAGGGAATGGAATGAGTATCGAGTTTCTCAATGAATCCGGCTTCGAAGGCGTCAACGAGGAGATGCTGATTGACGTCGCCTCTTATGCTTTCGGCGCCATGGACATCAACCCCGATGCCGAGTGCACGATCACGTGTGTGGATTTGAAGACCATCGAGGATCTCCACGTGCGCTGGATGGATCTGGAAGGCCCCACCGATGTCATGAGCTTCCCCATGGATGAGCTCACCCCTGGCGCCATCGCCGGTGGCGGCCGCCCCGATGCCGCCGACCCAGGCCCGGCCATGCTGGGCGATATCGTCCTGTGCCCCGAGTTCGCCCTGCGCCAGGCCGATGCCGCCGGACACTCCCTAGGCCACGAGCTGGCCTTGCTTACGGTCCATGGTTGCCTGCACCTGCTGGGCTATGACCATTCCACTCCGGCGGAGGAGAAGGAAATGTTCGGCCGCCAAAACGAACTGCTCGCGGATTGGTACGACGATGCAGCCGAGCGTGGCGTTTCCTATCAGCCCAAGCCTTCTGGCCCGAAGGCTTTTCCTGACGCCGCCGAGCGCGCCAACCTGGACAAGCAGGTTCCCGGTGGCGGAATCCCTGCGGTGGGCGAGCCACAAGATCGCCCGGAGGAATAATTTTTGTCTTTTCCTTGGTGAGCGCGCGGGCAGCGTAGCACAATGGGTAGCTATGACTATCCTTTCCATCCAGTCCCACGTCACCTACGGCCACGTTGGCAACTCCGCGGCCGTCTTTCCCCTGCAGCGCGCCGGCCATGAGGTATGGCCGGTCCACACGGTGAATTTCTCCAACCACACCGGCTACGGCGACTGGGGCGGACCGATGATTCCAGCCAGCGACGTCACCTCCATCATCGACGGCATTGAGAAGCGCGGCGCCTTCCCGCAGATCGACGCCATCCTTTCGGGCTACCAGGGTGGCGCCGACATTGCCGACGCCATCGTGGAAACCGTCCGCCGCATCAAGGCCGCCAACCCCAAGGCCCTCTACGCCTGCGATCCTGTAATGGGCAATGCCAAGTCCGGCTGCTTCGTCTCCGATGAGATCCCGCCGCTTTTGCGCGACCGCGTCGTGCCCGTCGCCGATATCATCACCCCCAACCAGTTTGAGCTGGGCTACCTCACCGATTCCGAGGTCGGCACACTTGATCAGACCCTCGCCGCAGTAAAGAAGGCGCAGGAAATCGGCCCAAAGACCGTGCTGGTGACCTCCGTTAAGCGCCCCGAGACTGCCGACGACCAGATTGAGATGCTTGCCGTCGACGGCGACCGCGCCTTCCTCGTATCCACGCCGCTGCTGCCGTTCAAGCGCAACGGCTCCGGCGACGTAACCGCCGCCCTGTTTACCGGCCACTACACCGAGACCAGCGACGTCAAGGAGTCCCTGCGCCGCACCGCCTCTTCCGTGTATGACCTGCTAGAAAACACCTACGAGGCTGAGACCTCCGAGCTCCAGCTCATCCAGTCCCAGGACGTCTTTGCGCACCCGCGCATGCAATTCAGCGCCGAGGAGCTCTAAACCCTGCGCGGCCCCCGTTCTCGCGCGTGGGATCCCGTTAAATTGGGCCTCCTAAAGTTAGGTCCATTCTGATCGGGCCGATCTGAGGAAAATTACCCCTCAGATCGGCCTTTTCGCCCTCAATTCAGCCTGATCTCTTTCGACTTTTCTCCTCAGCTCCCTCAAGCACCCGCACCTACGCTCACCCCAAGGTCCCAACCCCCAACACAGCAGCAAAGAAGCATCAGAACTAATCGGAGATCTTGACTCCGTGGGCTATTATTGCGGGTAATGAGTTCTGATTTTGATGCACAGTTTGATGCGGCATTCGAGGGCCTGCCAGAAGACCCCGATGATGCCGTGCCGGAAGGCGCCGAAAATACGGCAGCCCCGCTTGATTATTCGCAATACACCGATACCCCGGAGGGCTTCCGTTCGGGCTTCGTCTCTTTCGTGGGTCGCCCGAATACCGGCAAGTCCACGCTGACTAATGCCTTGGTGGGGCAGAAGATTGCGATTACCGCGGACCAGCCGGAGACCACCCGTCACACCATTCGCGGCTTGGTTCACCGCGATGATGCCCAGGTCATCGTCGTGGATACGCCGGGCCTGCACCGCCCGCGGACCCTTCTGGGCGAGCGCCTCAACGAGGTAGTCAAAGACACCTATGCCGATGTGGATGTAATCGGCCTGACCATCCCGGCTGATGAAAAGATTGGCCCGGGTGACCGTTGGATCCTGGAAAACGTGCGCAGCATCGCGCCAAAGACCCCGATCATCGGTATCGTCACCAAGCTGGATAAGGCCAGCAAAGATCAGGTTGGCGCGCAGCTGCTGGCCCTGCACGAGCTGCTCTCCCAGGATGACCCGAATGCGGTAGTCATCCCGGTTTCCTCCAAGGAGGGTGTGCAACTGGATGAGCTAGTGCAGGTCATCGTGGATCACCTGCCGGAAGGCCCGAAGTTCTACCCGGATGACCACATCACCGATGAGGGCCAGGAAAAGCGCATCGAGGAACTCATTCGTGAAGCCGCCCTGTCTGGCTTGAAGGCGGAGCTGCCGCACTCGGTGGCGGTGCAGGTGGATGAGATGCTGCCGTCGCGCACCCGTGAGGGCGTGCTGGATATCCATGCCATTTTGTACCTGGAGCGCCCCGGCCAAAAGCGCATTATTGAGGGCAAGGATGGCCTGCGCTTCCGTCGCATTGTGGGCAATGCCCGCAAGGAGATCATCGAGCTGCTCGGCCACAACGTGTATCTGGATCTGCGCATCAAGGTGCTGAAGAATTGGCAGTCTGACCCGAAGTCGCTGGGTAGACTCGGGTTCTAAACCACTATGCGCGAGAACTATCGTGACCGCGCAGTGGTCATCCGCACCTACGACTTTGGTGAGGCCGATCGCGTCATCGTCCTGCTTACCCGCGATCACGGCCTCGTGCGCGCGGTGGCCAAAGGCGTGCGCCGGGCAAAATCACGCTTTGGTTCGCGCCTGCAGCTCTTCGTCAACCTTGATGTCCAGCTGTATGTGGGCAAGAATCTAGCCACCATTTCTCAGGCGGATACGGTCGACTACTTTGGCGCGCGCCTCATCGAGGACTATGAGCGCTACACGGCCGCGTGCGCGGTGCTGGAATCGGCCGAGCGCCTTGCGTTTGCCGACGCCGCCCATGACCCCTACCTCTACGAATCCGTCACCGCGACCTTGGAGCAGCTGCAAACCGCGGATCCGACCATGGCGCTGGATGCCTTCTTGCTCCAGGCGATGGCGCATGCCGGTTGGGCGCCGAGCCTCTTCAACTGCGCCCAGTGCAACCGGCCCGGCCCGCACCACGCTTTCCACCCGGCTGCCGGCGGCGCGGCGTGCCACGAATGTCGGCCGCCAGGTGCTGCGGAGGTAGACCCGGAAACCCTGCACCACCTGTGGCTTTTGGCGCATAATCACCCGACGAATCCGACGAATGCGCAGAAGCAGGAGGGGCACCGCCTAGCGCGGGCGCACCTGCAGTGGCACATGGAGCGCAATGTTTCCGCATTGCAGGTTATGGAGCAGTAGAATATAGCCCGTGATTACGCCAGACCCGAACCGCACTTTGACCCCGCCGAATATTCCGGATGAGTTCATGCCGCGCCATATTGCGCTGGTCATGGACGGCAACGGCCGCTGGGCCCAGGAGAAAGGTATGAAGCGCACCGAGGGGCATAGGCGCGGAGAAGCCGTGCTTCTTGACATCGTCGATGCCTGCCTTGCCGCCGGCGTTCCCTACCTTTCGGCCTATGCTTTCTCCACCGAGAATTGGCGCCGCAGCCCTGAAGAGGTCCGCTTCCTCATGGGCTTTAACCGCGACGTGCTGCGCCGTCAGCGCGAGTGGCTCAATGAGCGCGGCGTGCGGGTGGTGTGGGCCGGCCGCCGCCCGCGCTTGTGGCGCTCGGTTATTAAGGAGCTCGAGGCCGCCCAGGAGCTGACCAAGGACAATACCAAGATGACCTTGGCCATGTGCGTGAACTATGGCGGTAGGGCAGAACTGGTGGATGGCTTTAGGGACATCGCCAAGCAGGTGGCCGCAGGCGAGCTCAACCCGCGCGATATCAAGGAAGAAACCATCGCGCAGCATCTTTATGACCCGAGCATGCCGGACGTGGATCTCTTCCTGCGCCCGTCCGGTGAGAAGCGCACCTCAAACTTCCTGCTCTGGCAGTCCGCCTACGCGGAGATGATTTACCAAGACAAACTCTTCCCGGACTTCACTCCGGAGGACCTCTTCGCCGCCATCGAGGAGTATGCGCGGCGCGACCGCCGCTTCGGTGGCGTGAAGAAGTAGCGCAAAAAGAAAAACCTCAGCCGCCGGAAACTGGAGGCTGAGGTGAGGGGGAGTGGCTGCGCGCGAGGGCGTGCGGCCGTTTAGGCGGAGGCGGCGCAGTCGCTGCAGATGCCAAAGACCTCGGCATCGTGGCCGGTGAGCTCGAAGCCGTACTCCTTGGCCACGGAGGTGGCCCACTTTTCAATGGGGCCGCCGTCGATTTCCTCGGTGCGGCCGCACTTGGTGCACACCAAGTGGTGGTGGTGGGCGTCGGTATCGCAATGGCGGTACAGGGTTTCGCCATTGGGCATGTGGAGAGCGTCCACTGCATCGATATCGGTCAGGGACTGCAGGGTGCGGTACACGGTGGTCAGGCCCACCTTTTCCTCGCGCTCCTGGAGCTCGTGGTAGATCTCCTTGGCGGAGGCGAATTTCTCCATTTCCCGCAGTACCTCAACCACTGCGGTGCGCTGTTTGGTATTGCGCGCGCCTAGCTTGGGAATACTGTCGTGTAAAGCCATGCCCTCAATATTATCAGTGCTTTTTCAATAACTGCACAGTCAGGCGGCTTTTTATGCAGGAGGGGAGGGGCTAGGAGGCGATCTTGGCGGCGTCGGCAAGCAGGTCCAAAACCCGCGGCGCAATGAGCGAGTAGGTTACCTCGCGGCCGCTGCGCTCGGAGTCCACGATGCCTGCCTGCTTGAGCACGCGCAGGTGCTGGCTGATAAGGGGCTGGGACTTGCCGGTGGCCTTGACCAGCTCATGGACAAAGTGATCGCGCTCGGCCAAGCGGGAGATGATTGCGATGCGTAGGGGCGAATCAAGGGCAGCGATAACGCCGGCAGCCGCAGAAGTATTTGGGGCCTTGTAAGTGGTCGTCATAGGGAATGTCACCTTCAATTAAATACCTATTACCTGTCGGTTACCCTTATATTACCCGATACTTGCAATACGTTGTATTTATTTCAGATTAAATTCATGCCCCAATCCCACCGCCGGGAAGCGCTTCGGGTTAGACTGAACGAGATTGTCAAGACTGTCCCCTACCAGAGGAGTCCGAAAACTTATGGCATCCGTCATCGATACCGTTGTAAACCTGTGTAAGCGCCGCGGCTTGGTCTACCAGGCAGGTGAAATTTACGGCGGTTCCCGCTCCGCGTGGGACTACGGCCCTCTTGGTGTAGAGCTCAAGGAAAACATCAAGCGCCAGTGGTGGCGCCACATGGTGCAGTCCCGCGCAGACGTCGTGGGCGTAGATACCTCCGTCATCCAGCCGCGTCAGGTCTGGGTATCCTCCGGTCACGTCGAGGTCTTTTCTGACCCGCTGGTGGAATCCCGCCACACCGGCAAGCGCTACCGTGCCGACGACCTTATTGAGGCCTACGAGGAAAAGCACGGCCACGAGCCAGAAAACGGCCTGGCAGATATCAATGACCCAGAAACCGGCCAGCCGGGTGACTGGACCGAACCGAAGGCCTTCTCCGGTCTGCTCAAGACCTTCCTGGGCCCGGTGGACGATGAGCAAGGCCTGCACTACCTGCGTCCGGAAACCGCACAGGGCATCTTCGTTAACTTCAAGAACGTGATGACCTCCTCGCGCATGAAGCCGCCGTTTGGCATCGCGAACATCGGCAAGTCCTTCCGCAACGAGATCACCCCAGGCAACTTCATCTTCCGTACCCGCGAGTTCGAGCAGATGGAAATGGAGTTCTTCGTCAAGCCGGGCGAGGACGAAGAGTGGCACCAGTACTGGATTGATGACCGCTACAACTGGTACGTGGACCTGGGCATCAAGGAAGAAAACCTGCGCCTGTACGAGCACCCGAAGGAAAAGCTCTCCCACTACTCCAAGCGCACCGTGGACGTGGAGTACGCCTTTGGCTTCAAGGGCTCCAAGTGGGGCGAGCTGGAAGGCGTGGCCAACCGCACGGACTATGACCTGTCCGTCCACGCCAAGGGCTCGGGCGAGGACCTGTCCTACTACGACCAGGCCAATGACGAGCGCTGGATTCCGTACGTCATCGAGCCGGCCGCCGGCCTGGGCCGTTCTATGATGGCCTTCCTGGTGGATGCCTACGACGAGGAAGAGGCTCCGAACGCCAAGGGCGGCACCGATAAGCGCGTCGTCCTGCGCCTGGACCGCCGCCTGGCACCGATCAAGGTGGCCGTACTGCCGCTGTCCAAGAAGGAAGAGCTCTCTGAGCCCGCCCGTAAGCTGGCCGATAAGCTGCGCGCACACTGGAACGTGGACTTTGACGTCTCCGGCGCCATCGGCCGCCGCTACCGCCGCCAGGATGAGATCGGCACCCCGTTCTGCGTCACCTTCGACTTCGACACCCTCGAGGACGATGCCGTGACCGTGCGCGAGCGCGACACCATGGAGCAGGAGCGCGTGAAGCTCGATGACCTCGAGGCTTACCTCGCCGCTCGCCTGATTGGGTGCTAGTAATGCATTACACCAGCTGGGATCGCTCCGACCGCGCAAAGCCCGTGCTCTTGGCCGAGGAAGGCCCGGAGCAGCTGGGCGTATTCTCGGAGCATTCCGCGGAGGTGGACGGCCACTTCTGGCGCACCGAGATCAGTGACCTTGGCGCTTCTGCCACGCTTGCCGACGGCTCCATTTACCGCCTTGCCGGCCGCCCCGGCCGCGACAAGTGCCTGGAGGCATCGCTCAACGGCCGGACGTTTACCTTCATCAACGAAAACAGCGGCGACTGGATCATCGATGACGTCGATGATGAAAAGGTAGGGCAGTTCACCGCCCGCAATTCCGGCGTGCGCAAGGCCATCCTCGAATTCGAGCACGATGCCGAGGGCCTGACCACCGCGGAAATCGCCGGCCTGAGCTGGTTTACCCGCGTCATCCTGGATGCCAATACCCAGGGCAAGGCATGGGCCTGGATCATCACCTTGGTCCTGGCATCCATCGTCGCCCTCGTCGCACTATTCGTCCTCTAATGCCTATCCAGTGGACCTGGCGCGCGGGCGCTCTCACCAACGCCGAGGGGCAAGAGCTTGCCTCCGTGCGCGACGGCGTGCTTGCCACCGCCGCCGGCGAGCGCCTCGCAGTAGAATCCTCGCTGGATTCTTCCTCCCCGCGTTTCTTCCTGCGCGCGCAGACCGCCGCGGGCGAGGATTTCTCGGTCACCCAGGCCGGGATTACCGTCACCCGCCTGCGCGCGACCTGCGCCGACCGCGAGTATCTTCTCGAGCGCCGCAACCCCTTCCGCTGCGAGCGCCGCATCGTGGCCCGCGGCACGGGCGCCGAGGTTGCCAGCACCGCGCCGGCCGGCGAGGTGCTGCGCGTGAGCGTGGGCGTGGGTGAGCTGCCGGAGCTCGACGCCATCTTCTTGAGCTACGCCTGCGCGCTTCTCGACGCCACCTCGCGCACCCTGCGCACCTAGCCCGTCACCTGCGGAGCAGGGGAGCCGGGCCGGCGGTGCGCCGATTCGGCGGGTGCTAGAAGGAGCCGCCGCGGAAGCCTCCTCCGCCGCCACCGCCGAAGTCTCCGCCGCCAAAGCTGCCCCCACCGAAGCCGCCGCCTCCGAAGCCGCCGCCAAAGCCGCGGCCGCCGCCGAGCATTTGTCCGAGGACCATACCGGTAACGACATTGCCGGCGGCGTTGCCCATCTGCTGGCGCTGCTGGCGGCGACGGTGCTCGTCGATGTCATCCTTGGCGCGCTGCAGCGCCGCCTGGGCGGCGGCCACCGCCTCGCGGGAGGACTGGAGAGCGGCACGGATATCGCTGCGCTCGGTGTGGAGGGCTTGGGCGTGGAGACGTTTGGCATCGGCAAGCGCGGTGCGCGCACCCGAGCCGATGATGCGCCCGCGGGAGGAAATGAGGTCCTCTGCGGCCTGGATATTGGATTCCGCCACGGAAATCTGCTGGCGGAAGAGGTCTAGCTGGCGCGCGTGCGTGGAGGTCTTCTCGCGCACGCGGTCGAGCGCCTCATCCAGCTTGGTATCGATGGAGGTCAGCGCAGTGTGCTGGCCCAGCGGGTCCTGCTGGCCGTGGGCCTTGGCCTCGTTGACGGCGGTGCCGGCGCGGCCGAGCAGATCCTCGAGCTTGTCCCAATCCGCGGTAGTTCCCTGGGCCTTGCCTTGGCGCTCGAGCTCGCGGGCCTCGTTGATCTCGCCCTCGACCTCGGCGATAAGCGCCTCGAGGTTGCCACGGGCGGTGGCGATATTCTCCTCGGCGTTTTCCACGCCGGAAATGAGGCGATCCGTCATCTCACAGGCGTGCTCGATATCGCGAATCAGTCCCACCAGCGGTCCCTGCTGGCCGGCCGGCTGGGCTTGGACCCCGCGGGCCTTGTCGAGCAGCTTCTCGGCCTCATCGAGCGAAGCGGCGGCAAGCTCGGGGTTATCGGCAATGGAGGAGAGCACGTTCTCGTCATAGTTGCTCTTCAGCCCGGCCAGCGTGGACTCAGCCTCTGGCAGGCGGGCGCGCAGGCCCACGGTGCGCTGGGTGAGCTCGTCCAGCTTCTCATCGGAATGGATGAGCAGATCGCGCATCTTGGCAAACTCCTCGGACTGCGCATCCAGGGCATCATCGGCCTGACCGCAGGAGGAGACGATTTCTACCAGCATTTGGCGGCGCTCGGCCGGGGATTCCGGCACGGCATCATCTAGGCGCTGGCGTAGGTGGAAGGCTTTTTGCAAGGTAGAAGTGGAGTGGTTCATCGCCTTGGTAAACGGGCGCACGCGCTCGGGGCCGAACTCGGAGAGCGCGATATTGAGCTCCTCCTTGCCGCGGCGGATGGACTCATCGGTAGAGACCAACTCCTCCTGGGCCAGCTGGTCCAAGGTTTCCAGAGGCAGGCGGTTTAGCTGATCGGTATCGCCCGGGGCGATCTCGCGGGCGGATTCCAGCGTCTGCGCATTATTTTTCTTGGTGTTGCGGCGCGAGTAGTACATGATTCCGCCACCGGCGGCGACGATGGCGGCCGCGCCACCGCCCAGCCACGCCAGGCCGGAGGAATCGGAGGCGGAGTTATTTGAAGCGGAGTTGCCCAGGGCGGCGTCGGCAAGCGCGACGGCCGAAGCACCGTATTCATCGCTGGCCAGCTTGTCATAAGCGGCGTCATACATCTGGTCCAGCCGGCCCTTGGGCCATGCATCGCCGGCCTGCACGCCCATCTTGCGGTCATTGATGGATAGCACATAGACCGCGGAGTTCGGCCCCTTGTCCTTGACCGCCTGGCCAGCAAAGCTCTCCGGATCCGTGCCCAGCTCATCGGTGATATAGACAAAGAGCGTCAAGTGCTCGTCCTTTTGCAGCTGGCCAATCTTCTCCCTGAGCTCGGCCTTCTCTTGGGTGCTTAATACACCCGCATCATCGGTAACCTTTTCCGTTAGGGCTGCCGTATCGGTGCCCTGCGCCACTGTGGTGGTCTCGGCGGCGAAGGCAGACCCCGCACCGACGGAGGTGCAGCCCAAAATGAAAGCGGCAATGGCCGCGCGGCCCAAACGTGCACTCAAATTCATGCCCACCACTTTACCGGCTTAACTTAGCGCTCTGGCAGGTAATGTAGTGGGGCAGTGAAGTACGCAATTGTTTTAGGAACCGCCCAATACGATGGCCGCCCCTCCCGCATCCTGGCCGGCCGCCTGCGCCACGCCGGTGAGCTCGCCACGGCCAAGGGGCTGGAGGTTATTACCGTGGGCGGCAAGCTGCCCGGGGATAGGTTTACGGAGGCCGGCGTCGGCCGCACCTACCTGCGCGAGCACTTCCCGCACCTGACCGTGCACGCGGTGGAGGAGGGCATGGATACCCGCAGCTCCCTCAGCGCGGTCAAGGAAGCCTTCGCGCTTTCCGACGCCACCATCATCACCGATCCCCTCCACCGCCTGCGCACCGCACTCATCGCCCGCCAGGAAGGACTGAAAGCCACCGTATCCGGCACGCCGTATTACCCGGCCGCGCGCTTTTCCACACCCTGGTGGCGCTACCTTGCCCACGAAACCGGTGGCGTGGCCTACGCGCTGGTAGCAGGACTTTTGCCCCCGCGCGGTGCCGCCGCACTGCGCAATGGGTTCTACCGCGTGGAGCAGCTCCTGCGCCCGAATCAAAAGCTGCGGCATCAGACGATTGAGCAGGAAGATAGGGACTCTTTTCCCCGGCGATAAGAAGCATCGCATGATATTTTTTAAGCTGCCGATACATTTCTAGGGAAAAAGAGTTTCTTTTCCGTTAAATCAGGAAATAACACCGAGCCATGTCGGCCAGCGCTGAAATGCTACGAAGCCTCAGGAGGAAAGCGTGTTAAAACTGGAGAACCTGTCTGTAAAGCTAAGCAGGAAAAGTAGCCCGCTATTCTCTATCGACTCTGTGCATGAGCCAGGTACCCTCACTTGGATTCGGGGCGCCTCTGGGTCCGGCAAATCCACGCTGCTTCGCGTTATCTCTGGACTCCAGAAGCCGACATCAGGAACCGTCAATATTTTCGGACACGATTTATGGAGCACTTCTGCTCGAGATAGAGATAGGCTTCGAGCTAAATCGATGGGAATAGTGTTTCAAGATTCCGGCGTAGTGCCCTGTTTGACAATCGACGAAAACCTTTCCTTCGCACAAGGACTAAGCGGAGCCACTGCGGACTCGGACGCTAATAGCTCTTTGCTAGCTCAACTCAATATGAGTGAATACGGAGCCTCTCTACCGCACGAGCTTTCAGGGGGACAACGCCAACGCGCGGCCATAGCAACGGCAATGTCCAAAAAGCCCCAGCTCGTTTTCGCAGACGAACCGACGAGTGCATTGGATGAGGACAACACATTTTCAGTGTTGCGATATCTGCATAATTACATAGTAAGAAACCACGCAATCGCCTTGGTAGTTTCCCACGATGATCGTTTAGCGCAGTTTTGTGATCAGGTTTTGGAAATCGGGGTAAACCAATGAATTTTCGCGCTGTGGAAGCGAGGATCCGTAAGAGCACTTTTGTGGAGAGTATCCCGTTACTAGCTACCTCGTTTGTGCTCTTCTTCTTTGTCTGTCTGTTAGTCTCCACAGTAGCGGCGGACAAGGTAGCCGAATCTATGTCAATGGGGCTGATGTATTCGGCTTTCATATCGATCATTCCCTTTGCTCTGGCGCTCAAATACTGCTTTAGGCATGTGGTGGAGGTGAGGCGCCACCACTATGAGGCGCTTCGTTTATTTGGGTTAACATTAAAACGAATTCGCCGAGTGCTATTCCTTGAGCTACTTACGGTTTATTTTTTCTTTTCAATAGTTAGCGCAGTTCTGGTTCCAGTACTGATGAAGCCAATCTTCCTGGTTCTGTATTCGGGTTTTGGCATTGATCTTCCTCAAGGACTCCCTTCACCACTACTCGTCGCTGTGATCTCATGGTGCGCTATCGTTTGTCTGAGCTTCGTTCCTTTCCGACAGGAGACGAGAGTTTTGGAAGATTTGAGCCAAGGAGCAGCTCGCATAGATCCAACTCCAAGGAATCCGCGGGCTGCAGAACTCCTTCGATATCCGCTGGGGATAGCAGCCTGTGTTGTATTGCTAGTGGGATTTGTGGCGATGCCCCAGGCGGATCCATCTAGTAGTTGGCCGTTTATTTTCGTCTACTGCGTGCCCTTCTTGGTGAGTGCTGCCTCTGTATTTGTCTACGCGGTTGTCTTATATTCCGCCGAATATCTCTCCCTCAAGTTTAGGGGATGGAATCCTCCGATCTTGGGAGTCCGATATGCGCGATCTTTTATCGCCACCACCATATTGCGGGTCTCTTGTATATTTATCTTGTTTCCCATCATTCCTTTTATTGCGAATGATTCGGCACTCTACTCAGCAAGGGAAGAATTAGCTGACAATGTGAAGAACGTGTATGTAGTGTCGCCGCAGGATGGACAAACTATCAGCACATCCACTGCCCAAAACATTTGTCAGGATCACGCCGCAGATTGCCTAGGAGTTCTTAGCTGGGTGCCTGCTGTTCAAGACTCGGAAGAGCTCCAACCTTCCACCATGGAAGAAGGCGCTGTCTTTGCGCTGGTAGAAGATCGGGACGGAACAGTAAGTTCCTTGGTTAATGACCGAGAGGTAGTTGAGACGGAACCCCGATCGCCGTTTGACCAAACGTGGATGCGGCCATGGGATAAAACCTTTAATTCTGAAGCAGATCCTTCTTGGGGAGCGGGCGAAAGGCAAGACGAAGGTTATGCTGTAGCCATTTTTTCGAAGCAAGTGGAATTGAGCGACAGCCAAGCGATGGAGGTTGTAGGCGCTCAGCAATGGGCAGAAAACCTACCTTCAACGTTGCTTTACGGTCCAAACGGTACCGGTACAAGCGAATTTATTCCGTTGTTCGCCTACGTGATTGTTGGGGGAGCAGTTCTCATTTTCGGACTGGCGTTGGCTCAACAAGGTCGGCTTATTCGCTTCGCTAAGACCATTTGGGAACAAGGCGTCTCAGTTGCAGAAGCACACAGGAACAGGAAATTGGCTAATTGTTTGCCTTCGGCTTTTGCTCTGGCCTTATCGCTAGGATCAGCCGCTCTACTGGGCACATATATGCATTCTTATAT
>CALLKG010000057.1:0-81704 GCA_938008395.1 Corynebacterium tuberculostearicum | reverse complement strand
GCTGCCTAAACACTAGGTAGCCCCACTACGTGTCCACGATTTGCGGGCAACCCCATCTCCACTACACAAAGGCAGTGCAGAAGGGGAGCTTAAAGGTAAAAGCGAGCTACTAAATGACGCCCTGTGCCAACATGGCGTCCGCTACCTTCTTGAAGCCAGCAATATTTGCACCGGCAACGTAATCGCCTTCACGGTCATATTCCTTGGCCGTACTATCGATGTTTTTAAAGATATTGGACATGATCGCGTGGAGGCGATCATCGGTGTAATCAAACGACCAGGAGTCGCGGGATGCGTTTTGCTGCATTTCCAGCGCGGAGGTAGCAACGCCACCAGCGTTGGCTGCCTTGCCCGGCGCGAAGTTGATCTTGGATTCTTGGAAGACGTGGACCGCCTCTGGGGTAGACGGCATATTGGCACCTTCGGCTACGTAACGCACGCCGCCGTCAACGAGCTTCTTGGCAGAATCGCCATCGAGCTCATTTTGGGTGGCACACGGCAGAGCTACGTCTGCCTGCACTTCCCAGATATTTCCCCCCTTGTGGAATTCCACGCCGTTTCCAGCTTCTTCGGCGTAGGTGGAAATACGTTCACGGCGGGTTTCCTTGACGTCCTTGAGCAGCTCAATGTCCACGCCGTTAGGGGTGGTGATGTAGCCGGAGGAATCGGACATGGCCACTACAGTAGCGCCAAGCTCTTGGGCCTTGGCTGCGGCGTAGATGGCCACGTTGCCAGAACCGGAGACGATAACCTTGGCGCCGTCGAAAGACTCGCCGTGCGTCTTCATCATCTCATTGGTGAGGTAGACCGTGCCAAAGCCCGTGGCCTCAGTACGAACCAGGGAGCCACCCCAGGTCAATCCCTTGCCGGTGAGGACGCCGGATTCGTGCTGCGTGGTCAGTCGGCGGTACTGGCCAAAGAGGAAGCCGATCTCGCGGCCGCCGACGCCGATGTCACCGGCCGGCACGTCGCGGTATTCGCCAATATGGCGGTGCAGCTCCGTCATGAAGGACTGGCAAAAGCGCATGACCTCTACCTCGGACTTGCCCTTGGGATCAAAGTCAGAACCGCCCTTGCCGCCGCCAATGGGCAGGCCGGTCAGGGAGTTTTTGAAAATCTGCTCAAAGCCGAGGAACTTGATGATGCCCAGGTTGACCGAGGGGTGGAATCGGAGGCCTCCTTTGTAGGGGCCGAGCGCGGAGTTGAACTGAACGCGGAAGCCGCGGTTGACCTGGATTTCGCCCTTATCGTCGATCCATGGCACACGGAAGATGAGCTGGCGTTCAGGCTCGCACAGGCGCTCCACCAGTCCGTAGTCCGCGTACTGCGGGTCTTTTTCTAGGACAATTTTCAGCGAATCCAGGACCTCAGAAACCGCTTGGTGGAATTCCGGTTCTCCCGCATTGCGCTTGAGCAATTTGTCGTAGTACTCAGAGATTTGGCTATCTACTGACATGGTGTGCATTCCATTCTGTGGGCTTGTAAGAACAGATACCAGTTTCCTATCAAACTACCGATAATGCAAGCAGGCTCGAGGCTTTAGGGAGACATACAACGCCTTTTACCAGCGACAATAAAGTTAAATATTTTCTGTAGACCGTTCGAATCTTAAGTCGCACCGTGCCCCAGCGCGGGCGGGCTTTATAATCACGGGCATGCATATTGTTGTCGCCCCAGACTCATTTAAAGGCACCGCCTCCGCGCCCGAGGCCGCAGCCAGCATTGCTGTGGGGGTGCGCCAAGCGCTTCCCGACGCCACGGTGACCACCCTGCCCATGGCCGATGGCGGCGAGGGCACCGCCACTGTCCTTGCGCAGGCAGCAGCGGCCGGCGGACAATCCGCCGAGACCATTACCCTGCCCACTACCGATGCCATTGGCCGCTTGACTCAGGCAAGCTATGTTCTTGCCGGAACCACTGCGTTCATTGACGTCGCCTCTGCCACCGGGCTGCCAGCCGTGCAGGACAGCCTTGATCCGCTCCACGCCGATTCCTATGGCACCGGCGTGCTGATCGCGGACGCAGAAACACGTGGCGCTACCTCGATCGTGCTGGGATTGGGCGGCACCGCCAGCATTGACGCCGGGATGGGCATCCTCACCGCACTCGGCGCCGCCGCGCACGACTCCCGCGGCTATGCCCTCCCCAAGGGCGGCGCTCCCCTCGTTCAGCTAGACCACATCGATACCGCGCAGCTCAATATCAAGGCGGGCATGCTTGACTTCACACTGCTGGCAGATACCCGCGCTACCCCAGTGCAGGCGGCAACCATGTACGGCCCCCAAAAGGGAGCTAAAGGCGAACAAGTAGCGCTGCTGGCCGGCGCCATGCTCCAAGCATGCGCGGTTACCGGCACCGATGCAGATTCTGTATTCTATGGCGCCGCGGGTGGCCTTCCCATTGGCCTGTCCTGGCTCTCGCGCACCCTCTGGGGTGCAGACGAACACGTGCGCGTCCTGTCCGGCGGCACACATGTGGCCGCAGCACTGGGGCTTCCGGAAAAGATCGCCTCGGCCGATCTCGTCATTACCGGCGAGGGCCGCTTTGATGAACAGTCTCTGACCGGCAAGGCAGTCGGAACCATCACTGGCCTCGCGCAACAAGCCGGAACTCCCGTGGGCATCATCGCCGGCTCCTTCGAGCATGACACCGACGCCTACTGCGCTCCCCTGAGCCAAGAAGGCTCGCTGGCCCAGCAGCTGGCGGCGGCCGCCGGGGACATCGTCAAGCAGCTCTAAGGCCGAATGGACAGCGACCACGGGAAGATGGCGGGCCGCTCATGTGCCAGCTCATCTTCTAGCAATACGTGGTCCTTGGGCAGCACTGCATGCGGGGTTAGAAGGCGCGAGAGCACCATGCCCAGCTGGTTGACCGAGCCACTCACGCCCGCCACCGCAATGTCATAGCGGTGCACGCTCGCGTCCGCAAGGTCACGGTCCTCATGCTCGTCGCGATAATTTTTCCGCAGCTGCTCCTCCAGCCCCTCTGGAAACTGCGGTGCCTTGGGGTGAGTAACGTCAGCGGAAGAAAGCGAACCGCTCTCCACCAGCTTGTCGGTGGCGGTGGTAAAGATTTCCGCGACGCGCTCTGCTTGCGCGTTGGGAACCAAAACATCAAATTGAATAACCGGCATAGCGTCAACCCTACCCAATCCCTAAGGTGTGAAACCATGTCTGATTCTGCCCGCATCGCCCAGCTCGTCACGTCCCAGGAAGCCGACCTGGGGTGGCAGCAGGACTTTTACGAAGACCTGCACCGCCACCCCGAGCTTTCGCATGAAGAAGAGCGCACCGCCGGTCGTATCCGCGCCAAGCTCGCCGATTTTGACTGCGAGGTAGTAGAAAACATCGGCGGCTTTGGTATGGTCGCTATCTTCCGCAACGGCGATGGGCCTACCGCCCTGCTGCGCGCAGACTTCGATGGGTTGCCTGTCGAGGAAGCCACCGGCGTGTCCTATGCCGCCACTAATGGAAAGATGCACGCCTGCGGGCACGATATGCACACCACGGCGCTGCTGGGCGCTTGCGCGCTTCTCGACGCCTCCCGGAGCTCTTGGTCCGGCACTTTCCTCGCCCTTTTCCAACCGGCTGAAGAATCCTCCATGGGAGCAAAGGACATGTTGGCCGATAAACTCATCGAGCGCGTGCCGCGTCCCGATATTTGCCTTGGCCAACACATCATGCCCGGCCGAGCTGGCACTGTGCGCCACACCGCAGGCCCCATCATGGCCAGCTGCGATTCCCTGCGCATTCGCGTCTTTGGAAAGTCGGCCCATGCTTCCATGCCCCATAACTCCATCGACCCCACCTATATCGCGGCCATGATCGTCACCCGCCTCCAAGCTATCGTGGGCCGCGAAGTTGCCCCACACGAGTTCTTTGTCATCTCTGTAGGCGAGCTACACTCCGGCGATAAAAACAACATCATTCCCGAATCCGCCGAGTTGGTACTCAATACGCGCTACTACGATCCCGCACTCGCGGAAAAGGTCTATGCCTCCCTCGAGCGCATGGTCAAGGCCGAGTGTGCGGCGTCCGGAAGCGAGCAAGACCCGACCTTTGAGTACTACGCTCACGGCGAGGTCACCGATAACGACGCCACGGCCCACGCACCAGTGGCCGAGGTTTTCGATGCCGCCTTCGGCTCCGATTCGGTCATCGCCGCCCCTTCTACCGCCTCTGAGGACTTTTGCTACCTACCCCAGGCATGGGGCGTGCCTTATGTCTTCTGGCATATCGGCTGCACCCCGGAAGACGAGTTGCAAGACCCACCGGTCAACCACCAAGCAACCTTCCTGCCGGACTATGCCCCGACCGTCTATGCCTCCACCCGGGCAGCGTATGGTGCGGCATTGACCTACTTGGCAAAGCCCTAAGTACCCGGTGCGCCTTTACCTATTTCCTCCCTGCAAGGCGGCGCCAATCCTATTAAGCTGGCAGGCGTTTCGTGACTTCCCACTACCTTAAGGTTTCACATGAGCCAGCCACGGCACTCTGTTTTCGAATCCACCGTTCCCTCCCATGTTCGTGCGGCCTCCGGTGTAAGCCCGCACAGCGCTTCCTACCGCAAGTTCTGGTCGGGCCTATCTGGTGCCGTCATGGAGCAGATTGCCGATAATTGGGAGCGCACCCGTTCCGCCTATGCTGCGACCCGCCAGCAGCACTACTTTTCCGCGGAGTTCCTGCAGGGCCGCGCGCTGCTCAATAACCTCACCAACCTGGGCTTGGTTGACGATGCCAAGGCTGCCGCCACCGCCGCCGACCACGAGCTGAGCGATGTTCTCGAAGCCGAGCACGATGCCGCGCTCGGCAACGGTGGCCTCGGCCGCCTCGCCGCCTGCTTCCTCGATTCCGCTGTCACCCAGGACTACCCCGTTACCGGTTATGGCCTGCTCTACCGCTACGGCCTGTTCCGCCAGTCCTTTGAGAATGGCTTCCAGAAGGAACAGCCTGATGCGTGGATGGAAAACGGCTATGACTTCATCATCCGCCGCGCCTCCGAGCAGCGCCGCGTCCACTTTGATGACATGGACGTGCGCGCCATTCCCTATGACATGCCTATCACCGGCTACGGAACCGATAACGTAGGCACGCTACGCCTGTGGAAGTCCGAGCCCATCGCTGAATTCGATTATGATGCCTTCAACTCCCAGCGCTTTACGGAGGCCATTGTCGATCGCGAACGCGTCATGGATATCTGCCGCGTGCTCTACCCCAACGACACCACCTATGAGGGCAAGGTACTGCGCGTTCGCCAACAGTACTTCTTTGTCTCCGCATCCCTGCAGACCATGGTGGATAACTACATTGCCCAGCACGGCGAGGACCTCACCGGTTTTGCGCAGTACAACTCCATCCAGCTCAATGACACCCACCCAGTGCTCGCCATCCCAGAGCTCCTGCGCATTTTGCTCGATGACCATGGTCTGAGCTGGGATGCGGCGTGGAAGATCGTCACCGAGACCTTTGCCTACACCAACCACACCGTGCTCGCAGAGGCCCTGGAGAGCTGGGAAGTGTCCATCTTCCAAAAGCTGTTCTGGCGCATCTGGCAGTTGGTGGAGGAAATCGACCGCCGCTTCCGCGAAGATATGGCCCGCCGCGGCCTAGATCAGGGCCGCATTGACTACATGGCGCCGGTATCCAACGGACACGTGCACATGGCCTGGATCGCCTGCTACGCCGCCTACTCCATTAACGGTGTCGCCGCCCTGCATACCGAGATCATCAAGGCCGATACGCTGTCCGAGTGGCATGAGCTCTGGCCAGAAAAATTCAATAATAAGACCAATGGCGTCACCCCGCGCCGCTGGCTGAAGATGTGCAACCCGCGCCTGGCAGAACTGCTCACCCAGCAGGCTGGTTCCGATGCGTGGGTTACTGACCTCACCCAGCTGGCCGGACTCGCCGATAAGGCCGACGATGCTGACCTACTACGAGAACTGATCGCCATCAAGCAGGCCAATAAGCGCGACTTTGCGCAGTGGGTAAACGTCCACCAAGGCGCTGAAATCGACCCTGATTCCATCTTTGATGTGCAGATTAAGCGCCTGCACGAGTACAAGCGCCAGCTGATGAACGCCCTCTACGTCCTTGACCTCTACTTCCGTATCAAGGACGAGGGCGAAACCGTGCCGAAGCGTACTTTCATCTTTGGTGCCAAGGCCGCGCCGGGCTATGACCGCGCCAAGGCGATTATTAAGCTCATCAACACCATCGCAGACCTGGTCAATAACGACCCGGCCACCAAGGACATCATCCGCGTCGTCTTCGTAGAGAATTACAACGTCTCCCCCGCAGAGCACATCATCCCGGCCGCTGATATCTCCGAGCAGATTTCTGTGGCTGGCAAGGAAGCCTCCGGCACGTCCAATATGAAGTTCATGATGAATGGTGCACTGACCTTGGGCACCATGGATGGAGCAAACGTAGAAATCGTCGAGGCGGTTGGCGAGGACAACGCTTATATCTTCGGTGCCCGCAATGAGGAGTTGCCGCAGCTGCGCGCCGAGTACAACCCGGGCGAGCTTTACCAGAGCGTGCCAGGCTTAGCCCGCGTACTGGATGCGCTTGTCGACGGCACCCTGGGCGCAGACAATGCCGGTATCTTCGGCGATCTGCGCGCCTCGCTTCTCGACGGCTTCGGGGAGCACGCCCAAGACCAGTACTACGTCCTAGGTGACTTCGCCGACTACCGCGAGACCCGCGACCGCATGGCCGCGGAGTATAAGGAAGACGAGCTTGCGTGGGCAAAGAAGGCGTGGCTAAATATCTGTTATTCCGGTCGTTTCTCCTCGGACCGAACCATCGCGGACTACGCGAACGAGGTGTGGAAGATCCAGCCGACCCCGATTTCCCAGCGCTAAGAAAAGGTCCTGCCCTTCGCTTCCACGGCGAAGGACAGGACCTTCAGGTAAGGCGGTGTGCCTGATTCTGTTTAGCGCAGGCCCACGCGCTTGAGCTGCTCATAAATGGGCTTCAAGTCAATGTTAAGCACACCCATCTGCGTAGCTAGGAAGCCGAGGCCGCCGACAACTGCGCCCAGAATCCCCAGACCCGTAGCTAGACCAGCAGCAAAGCCCTTGCTGCTGCCTTCCTTGCCGGCATCAGCGTCATCGGACGGGTTGGCAGCGTCTTCTGGCTGCTCTGGGTCGCCTGCTTGGCCGGTGCCATCGTTCCACCACTCATCAAAGGTCAAGTTGGCTACCAGGGTGTTATCGATGTAGTCACCGCGGACCGAATCGGTTCCAGAGGTACGGGCCATGATGTCCTCGGAGCCGGCGCCCTTGAAGAAGAACGGCACCAACTGGTTGGTGTGCTGACCGGAGTACCAACCGTGGCGAGCAACCTTGCCCTTCTCACCTTCCATAGCGTTGAAGCGGTTATCCGCCTCAGGGTTATCCTCAGTCGGAGCCTCGTTCGCACCGGAGAGATAGCCGGTTTCGTGGTCTGCGGTAACAACCAGCAGGGTCTCCTCCCACGAAGAGTTCTCCTCTACCCACTTGATGGCGGCATCGACCGATTTGTTGAAGTCCTGGGTCTCTTCGATGTCGCGCACCGGGTTATTGCCGTGTCCAGCCCAGTCGATGGCACCGCCCTCGATCATGACGGAGAATCCATCCTCATCCTGCCCCAGTGCGTTGAGTGCGCCGGTGGTCATGGTGGGGAGATCCACGACGTCGTTAAGCGGGTCAGAGTACGGCTCCTTCGTCTCGCCAGAGCGGGAGTTCTGCAAGGTGGATCCTACCTGTGCGATACCCCAGTACTTCTGGCCCGGCTTGACGTCGCCTTCCGCCAGTTTCTTGAAGTCATCGTTGGACTCAAAGTAGTTCCAGTCGGTCTCGCCGGCGGAAAGCTTGGCGTAGTCCTCCTCGTACATAAAGCTGTAGTCCGGAGTATCGACCTTTTGGTGGTCATTGTCGTAGAACGGGTGACCAGCTGCCATGACAACGTCAAGGTCGCTGCCGAGCATCTCACGGCTAATGTCCTGCAGCTTATCGCGGTCCTTGTTGTGCGCGGCCCACGCCGCCGGAGTGGCTTCGGAATAGAGAGTGTCTGATGGTTTGTGTGTGGGTACCTAACCCGCATAAGGAGATGGACCAGAATGACTACTGTGGCGAGACGAGATCCGGCTGATAAGGCCAAGATTGATGCGATTGAAAAGAAGCTTCTTGCTAACCCTGAAATCGCGAAACTGATTGATAACCTAGGCACATCCACCACGGATGCCAACGACCTAGTTCGCGGCATGCTACAAGCCTCGATTACCAGAGGCCTCAACGCTGAAATGGATGCCCACCTAGGCTACGAGTCTGGCGACAGGAGCGCTAAAGCTGCAGCTAGAACAGACAATCACCGCAACGGGTCGTATCCAAAGACCGTGGATTCTAACTACGGGCCAGTCACCGTTGATGTGCCAAGAGATCGGGCTGGAACATTCTTGCCAACTATGGTCCCTAAAGGCTCGAGGAGATTGACTGATGTCGATGACATGATAGTTAGCTTGTACGCCGGTGGGATGACAATTAGGGATATCCAGCATCATATGGCAACGGCGATGCGTGTTGATATTTCCCATGAGACGATTTCAGCGGTTACTGACGCCGTCCTCGATGAGGTCATGATCTGGCAAAACCGCCAGCTAGACGAGTTCTACCCGGTCATTTTTCTCGATGCGTTGCGCATTAAAGTCCGCGACTGCGGCCGAGTAGTCAACAAATCTGCGTACATGGCAATCGGCGTGGACCTGGACGGTATCAAGCACATTTTGGGATTGTGGATTGCCAAAGAAGAAGGCGCTTCATTTTGGGCGCAAGTATGCGCCAATCTTTCTAACCGTGGGGTTAAAGACGTCTTTATCGTCTGCTGTGACGGGCTTAAAGGCCTGCCAGAAGCAGTTGAGGCAACCTGGCCGAACTCTATGGTGCAAACCTGTATCGTGCACCTGATTCGTGCCGCTAACCGGTGGGTAGCCTACGGGGATCGACGGGGTGTATCAGCCGCGTTGAAAAAGATTTACACCGCCACGGACGAGTCCACAGCTAAGGCTGCCTTAGACGAATTTGAAGCCTCTGAATTGGCAGAAAAGTATCCACGCTCAGTCAAGGTGTGGCGGGATGCGTGGGGCCGGTTTGTCCCGTTTCTGCAGTTCCCACCAGCGGCCAGAAAAGTAATCTATACGACGAACTCCATTGAGTCGTTTAACAATGAACTGCGTAAAGCTACCCGCAACAGGGTGCAGTTCACTAACAATGAATCAGCGCTCAAGACGCTATGGTTGATGATCTGCAACATCGAAGACAAACGAGCCGCAAAGAGGGCAAAGCAAGGCAAACGAGTCTCAGCAACAGCCGGCAGACTCATGGAAGGAGCCCGAGTTTCCGGCTGGAAACAAGCCATTAACCAAATGGCCGTGGCCTACCCCGACAGCTTCGACAAATACCTATAAACCTAGCCCCACACACAAACAACTTGATACCCTCCGAACAAGCAAGCATTGATAGATGCAGGTCTGCACTACATTTTGTCGGTGAAACCCCACCGTGCCTGAGGTGATTGAAACCTGGCGGCGGGAAATCCCTGGTGAAGCCTACGCCCACGGCCAGATCTGGACACAAGCCTCGGCAAGCGATGCGCGCAAACACACAACCCCGAATACGGTGACCCACTTCCAGTACTCCTATGATCGGGCCAGACGCGGCCTGCGCGGAATCAAAGAGCAAGTCGCAAAAGCCAAACGCGCTGTTGACGGCGAAATCGCCATTAAGCGCAACCGCTATTTCGATCTTTCCACCCCGAACAAGAAGGTCAACTACGCTCTTGCTGCCAAACACCGAGCCCTAGCCGGAATTAAAGGCTATGAAACCGACCTGACCGCTCTTCCCGCCCAGGAGTTACCGCAGGCTATTCCACATTGAAAATGTCGTATCGGATGTCGAAATCAGACCTGAAAGCACGCCCAATCTATGCGAGGAAACAAAACTCGATCACAGCACATCTCAATATTGTGATGGCAGCACTAGCCGTGACCCACCTGATGGAGACCCGCAGTGGTCACTTCATCAAACGCCTCGTGAGAACACTCAAGAAATACCGCAGCTTTCAACTCGTCGTTGGCGGCGAAACCATTCACGCCGCCGTACCATTCCCGCCCGACCTCACTGCCACCATCCAAGTAATCACCGGCCGCGAACTTCCGCACAAAATTGGCCTAAGTCAGGTTAGAAGGGAATCAGCACACCGTCTCGTGGGATTCGTGCTCTGGGTGCTCAATCTGGATGGTGGAGTGCTCGATACCGTGTTCGCGCAGGGCCTGCTGGGCGGCATCCAACAGCGGGCCGGTGCCGACGGTGCCGTCGCGCACGATATGCACGGTCGTGAGCACGTTCACGCCGTCCAGGCTCCACAGGTGCAGGTCGTGGATGTCAGCAACGCCCTCGACCTGCCGCAGCGCGGGCTCGATCGCACTGGCGTCGAAGTCCGCCGGGACTTGCTCGAGCAGCACGCTCGCCGAAAGCCGCATGAGCTGCCAAGCGCGCGGCAGCACCATCGCCGCGATCGCTAGGGAGGCGATCACGTCCGCCGCCACAAACCCCGTGGTCAGTACCACGATGCCGGCCACGATTACTGCGATCGAGCCGAGCATATCCACTAACACGTGCAAGAACGCGCCCTCCACGTTGATCGAGGATTTGCGGTGCCGGTGCAGAACCCACGCCGATAGCGCATTCGCCACCAGGCCGATCACCGCGATGATCAGCATCGTTTTTCCCTGCACTTCGGCCGGGCTCTGCAGGCGGCGCACCGCCTCGACGACAATCCACACCGAGATCGCCAGCACCATCACTGCGTTCGCCAGTGCAGCAAGCACCTCCACTCGTCGGTAGCCGTACGTGGCCTGAGCCGATGCTTGTCGGCGCCCAACCAACACCGCTAACACCGCGATGATCAACCCCGCAGCGTCGGAAAGCATGTGCATCGCATCCGCCATCAGCGCCATCGAACCCGCCAACCAGCCGCCGATCAGCTCCGCGAAGAAGACGGTGCCGGTAATGCCTAGCGCAATCAAGAGTGCGCGCAGCGGCGTGCTGGAGTGATCGTGGTCGTGGTGCTCGTGTGCCATGCACTCAGCCTATCCCCGTCGACGCTTATTGACAATTAAATGAAAATGGATGGGGGTAAGCGCAGCCACTGAGGCCAAGTCGGCCTGATTTAGGTCATTGTGCAGTTGTCCTTTGAATGTGTAGAGAAGCTGAAACATGAACAACCAAAAAGTACTGCAGCCGCATGTCAGGAAAGCAACCGCTGAGTGTACTCGAGGTAAATATAAATCTACATTTGTATAAATGTATATAGAAAAGCGCCGCGAGCCGTGGAACGTGTTAAAGGGTGGGTCGCGGCGCTCGTGCCAAAAATCTACTTCTTGGTTTCACCCAACAAGTGACACTGAATCATGTTGGTGTTGCCAGCAATTCCTGGAGGAGTACCAGCAATGACGACAATCATGTCGCCTTCCTCGTACCTGTCCATCTCCAGCAATGCATCATCGATAGCTTCCATCATGTCATCGGTGGACTTAACGTGCGGGCTCAAGAAGGTCTCAGCACCCCACGTCAAAGCCAGCTGGGAACGAACCGCTGGGTCCGGCGTAAATGCCAGCAGTGGCAGCTGGGAGTGCAGGCGAGCCACGCGCTTAGCGGTATCGCCGGAGGTAGTAAAGGCTACGATGGCCTTTGCATTGAGGCGCTCGGCAATATCGCGGGCGGAATAGGACACCACACCACGCTTGGTGCGCGGAACGTGGGACAGCGGTGGAACCTTGCCGCCATCTTCAGCATTAGCCACGATCTTGGACATGGTGCGCACGACGTTCTGCGGGTCAATACCCACGGAAGTCTCACCAGAGAGCATAACGGCGTCAGCGCCATCGAGAACGGCGTTAGCCACGTCGGAAGCCTCTGCACGGGTCGGGCGCAGGTTAGAAATCATGGAATCCAGCATCTGGGTAGCCACGATGACCGGCTTAGCGTTCTCGCGAGCAATCTGGATAGCGCGCTTCTGGAACAGCGGCACGCGCTCCAGCGGCACCTCAACACCGAGGTCGCCACGGGCAATCATGATGGCATCGAATGCCAGCACGATAGACTCGAGCGCGTCTACTGCCTCAGGCTTTTCCAGCTTGGCAATGACTGGAACGCGGCGACCCTCTTCGTCCATAATCTCATGGACCTTATCCACATCTGCTGGGGAGCGGACGAAGGACAGTGCCACGAGGTCAACGCCGAGATTCAAAGCGAAGCGCAGGTCAGCGATATCCTTTTCCGACAAAGCCGGCACGGAGATATCCATACCAGGGAGGGAAACGCCCTTGTTATTGGAAACCGGGCCACCTTCGGTGACCTCACAGACGACGTCGTTGCCGTCGACTTGCTTACAAACAACGGCAACCTTGCCGTCGTCGATCAGCAGGCGGTCACCTGGCTTGGCGTCCTTCGCCAGGCCCTTGTAAGTGGTGGAGACGCGGTCATGGGTGCCTTCGATATCGTCCACGGTAATGCGGACGATCTGGCCGTTATCCCACTGCTCCTCGCCGTTGATAAAGCGGCCAAGGCGAATCTTAGGGCCCTGGAGGTCCGCCAAGATACCGACGGCGCGGCCGGTTTTATCGGTGGCCTGGCGCACCCAGTTGTAATTCGCCTCGTGGTCTGCATGCTCGCCGTGAGACATATTCAGGCGGGCAACGTCCATGCCGTCCTGTACGAGGCGCAAGATGCCATCCTCGCTAGCAACGGCAGGGCCGAGAGTACAAACAATCTTCGTTCTTCTATCCAGCATTATTGGCCTATTCCGTCGGGGAAACTGAACACTCCCCAACCTACTACTTCGAAAGGATTGGGGCCACAATTTCTCGGGTTCATTTTCTGAACGGGCACCCCAAAATGCCCTATTTCCCACAAACCCAAAACCAACCGGACACACTTGGGCAATGCTTACGTCGATGAAGAACCCGGTTGCTGCCCGTCAGATACCGCGTGCTCATGGCTGTGCCCATCAGTATTCCGGCGCTCCGCCCAATACTTAGGATCTACCTCTTCGGGGGACTCTGGGCCCTGGCGGTGCCTATCAAGCACGAAGAAGACAATCGCGGCGATGATAAAAATCACAAGCGACACGATGAGATTCACGCGGACCCCAAAGATATGGGTCGCCTCATCGGAACGCATCCCTTCAATAAAGAAGCGGCCCAATGTATAGCCCATGACATAAAGGGCAAAGACGCGCCCGTGCCCCAACTTCCAGGCCTTGTGAGCCCACAAGAGGAAAAGGCAGACCAGGACATTCCACACGAGCTCGTACAGGAAGGTCGGGTGCACCGAGGTCATGATCTCCCCCGTGGAGTGTCCGGAAACGGGAGCATAGCCGCCATTTTCATTGACGCGGTAATAGATGTCTAAAGCCCACGGAACGTCGGTCGGGCGCCCATAGAGCTCTTGGTTAAACCAGTTGCCTAGGCGTCCAATCGCCTGCGCGAGGACGAGGCCTGGCGCCACCGCGTCAGCAAAGGGGCCGAGCGGTACTTTTTTCACTTTGAAAAGCACCCACAAAGCTAGTGCGCCCAAGGCTACGGCGCCCCAAATGCCCAGTCCGCCATTGGTAATCTTCAGCGCGTCCGCGGGATTGCAGCTATCGCAGAAGTACTTCTGGTTATCGGTAATGACGTGGTAGAGCCGCCCGCCAATGATGCCGGCTGGGATGACCACGATGGCGGCATCCCATACTGTGTCTGGGTTACCGCCGCGTGCGGTGTAGCGGCGTAAGGTCATTCGCAAGGCGACGATAATACCCACGATGATGCACAGCGCATAGGCACGAATGGGAATGGGCCCCAACTGCCACACGCCCTGCGGCGGAGACGGAATATTTGCAAGAATTTCTGTGTGCACGTAGCCAGTGTGCCTTATCCCCCACCCCACCAGCTAGTTGGGGTCTTATTCTATCTTGCGCGCGGGACACGCTGGATGCTGCCCGGCAGCCACCAAAGAGCGCGCCAGCGCCGTAGGATCCTGGGCAGCCATGACTGATTCTCCCACCAACACTGCATCGGCGCCGCGTGAAGCATAGTGAAACAGGTTGCGCGCGTTGTTTACCCCGCCTACTGCGATGCGGAGGATGGATTCGGGTAAGCCCGGGGCGATATCGTTAAACGCCTCGCGGTTAATGGCATCCGAAGCCAACGACCACGCATTGATGGCAATGACGCTACTTCCTGCCTTGATTGCGCGGTCAACCTCGGCGCAGTTGCGTACCTCTACGATCGCGGTCATACCGAGCGATTCCACCCGGTCCAAAAGTGCCTCCAGGCGAGCTTGCTCTAAGAGTTCAACCTGCAATGGAATAGCATCGGCCCCAAAGCACCGGGCTTCATGAATTTGGTAAGGGTCCACGATGAGATCGCGCGACATCATGGGAATATCAATCGCAGCACGCGCAGCTGCCATGTCTTCTAAAGAACCGTGAAAGCGGCGGAAATCGGTCTGGCATGCCATGAGATGTACGCCGCAGTGTTCAAAGGTGCGGGCCCATTCCGCCATCTGTTCCGCAGAACCAACATGTGCGATTTCGCCACCGTAGGGTACGGCGCGCTTGAGCTCCGTGATGACCGAGCAGCCAGTGCGCAGCAACGCCGCGCGGGCATCCCGGGGAGGCTCCATGTCACGCGAGCGGGCTTTCACATCTTTGAAAGACACGCGAGCTTCCCGCGCAGCGACGTCCTCCAAGACTCCTGCAACTAGGTGGTCAACGGCAATGGGCGTAGGCATCAGCACCTCCCTCCACGGGCGATTAAAATCACACTTAGGTTAACCCGCTAGCGTGCCGTTCCGGAAATCACACAGGAAACGGGGCTATTTTTTGTCCATATCGGTGGGATCTATATCACTATCAAGGGCGTCCCACATCACGCGGCCAGAGTCGGAGGAGGTTTCCAAATCCTCCTCCAGCTTTGCCTGTCGTGCTGCTGGGGTTTCGTATTTGCTCGACACCTTCGCCTTATCCTCGCCTGGATTGCGCGCAAGCATCACTGCACCGAAGAGGGCTGCTGCCGCACCTATGAGAGCCAGAATTGGTCCCAGGGAATGCACCTCGGTGGAAACGACTGTGGCCCAGTCAGAAATCTGGGCAGAGTCTACGGCGTTTTCATTGGCCGAGGCCCCCTGCAGGATCTTCTGCGCGCGCTCGGCGTCCGCGCCCGCAGTCAGCAGGCTCACTGGGGTCCACGCGCTGGCCGCGGCCGCGAGGGCACACACGATGCCCACCACTCGCCTACCGACACGCCGCAGCGCCATCCCCGCGACGGCACCGGTTACCAGAACTAGGGTCAAGGCCATGATTTCCAGCGACCAGGCCGAGCCGATGATGTCATTGGCCGCGGAGCCGGCCTTATCGTCCTCGCTGGCGGCGACCACCCACGTGGCTCGGGAGGACAGCCACAATACGATGGCTCCAGCAGCGATAAGTAGTGGTCCAAGGCGTCTAGCCTTCACGATTGCCCTCCTAGGAGATCGGTGGCGTCAAAGCACGTGCGGTCACCGGTATGGCAAGCGCCGCCACGCTGCCGCACCGTCAGCAGAATAGTATCTCCATCGCAGTCAAGGCGAACGCCCAGCACCTCTTGGGTATTTCCAGAAGTCTCTCCCTTAACCCAATACTCATTGCGCGAGCGCGAAAAATACGTTGCCTTGCGGGTGGCGAGGGTATGGGCCAAAGCGTGGTCATCCATCCAGGCCATCATCAGCACCTCACCAGACTCAGCCTGGGCAATGGCCGGCACCAAGCCTTGGTCATTGCGCTTGAGCTGCTTGGCGATGCCCCCGTTAAGTTCATAGTTGCCCGGGGTACTCATCGGCGCACCTCGTAGCCAGCAGCGCCCAAGGCGTCTTTCACGTCGCTGATTTCTACCTCACCGAAGTGAAAAATGCTTGCTGCCAAGACGGCATCGGCGCCGGCTGCAACGGCCGGTGGGAAATCCGCGGCTTTTCCCGCGCCGCCAGAGGCGATAACGGGAATGGTCACCGCTGCGCGCACGGCGCGCAGCAATTCAAGGTCAAATCCTTCCTTTGTGCCATCGCCATCCATTGAGTTGAGGAGGATCTCCCCTACGCCGAGTTCTTCGCCGCGGCGTGCCCATTCGATGGCGTCGATCCCGGCCGATTCCGTACCGCCGTGCGTGGTGACCTCAAAGCCGGATGCAGCATACTCTTTGCGGCACCGGCGGGCATCAACAGACAGCACGATGCATTGGGCCCCGAAAATCTCAGCCATTTCGCGCAGCAGTTCCGGATTCTTAATGGCCGCGGTGTTCACGGAGACCTTATCTGCCCCGGCGCGCAATAGTTCTCGGACGTCATCAACGCTGCGAACTCCGCCACCCACTGTCAAGGGGATAAATACCTGGTCTGCGGTGCGGCGCACGACCTCGAGCATGGTGGAGCGGCCTTGTTTGGACGCAGAGACGTCTAAAAAGGTAAGTTCATCGGCTCCTAGGGAGTCATAACGCGCGGCCAACTCCACTGGGTCGCCGGCATCGCGCAGGTTGTCAAAGTTGATGCCCTTGACCACGCGGCCTTGGTCCACGTCTAGGCAGGGGATCACGCGTACGGCTACAGCCATGGCGGCCGCCTCCTTTTCAGGTGTTTAGTCTTAGCGGTGAAAGGAACCGGTATGACGAGACAGGATATCCACGATGGTGGCATGGACCTGCGGGGTACCTGCCACCATGCCGCGCGACTGCGCAGTCCACGGATTTCCGTCCGGATCGGTAACAACTCCACCGGCTGCCTGAATCTGCAGTGCACCCGCGGCGTTATCCCAGGGGTGCGGGGAGAAGTTAATCGCGCCATCAAACACACCCTGCGCGACGAAGGCATTATCAAGTCCCACGGAACCGGTCATTCGCGGGCGCAGTCCGGTCTCGCGCAGCTCATGGAAGATTTCGGTAGGCAGGTGGGAAGAGCAGCCCACGTGGCCGCGTGCTTCATCAAATCCCATTGCTTCGTCCCCTCCTCCGAAGCCAGTGGCAGGCCCACCTACTGAGCGCAGTGGGGAGCCATCCCAGGTGACCAGACGGCGCCCCAGGAGCGGGAAGTCAGATACCGCGGCGACGGGCGCACCCTCATGAATGAGCGCCACCAGGATGCCGGCCATGGGGTTTCCGGCAGAATAGTTTGCGGTACCATCGATCGGATCTACCACCCACACGGTATCGAGCACGCTGCCGCCCGATTCTTCTCCATAGACCGGGATACCGGTCATCTGGGTCAAGATATCGCGCAGCTGTTGCTCGATGACGAGGTCTACCTCGGTGGCAAAATCTCCCTGTCCCTTAAAACGGGCGGGCGCAGCTCCGAGGCCGGAGCGAAAAATGGGTTCTACTTGGTCTACGGCCGCCTCCGCGAAGGCCACCAACTCGCGGGGTTCCATCATGACTTAGTTGTCCTCAGGGTCGTAAGGGTCAATGGTTTCTTCCGCCGGCAGCGGCTCTACCTCGGCCACCGCGGCGAGTGCTTCGTCGAGGGTGAAATTCCCCTCGTACAGGGCCCTGCCAATAATGGCGGAATCGATGCCCTCATTTTCATAAAGCGCGAGCTCGCGCAGGTCTTCCAGGCTAGAAATGCCACCAGAGGCGGTGATTTTTGCCTCCGTTGCCATCGCCACCTCGCGCAGGAGCTCAATATTAGGTCCGGTGAGCATGCCGTCTTTCGACACGTCGGTCACCACAAAACGTTGGCATCCGGCTGCATCCAGGCGCTCGAGTACCTCCCACAGATCGCCGCCATCGGAGACCCAGCCATTGCCGGCGGTACGCCATTCGCCGCCATCTTCGCGCACGGCGAGATCCACGGCGACCTTATCTCCGTAGCGCGCCAGGATGTCCTCGATCCATTCCGGCTGCTCTAGAGCAGCCGTGCCGATACTAATGCGCTGCGCGCCGGTAGCCAGCGCGCGCTCCACCGCGGCATCATCCCGGATGCCGCCACTAAGCTCCACATGTACGCCCAGCTCACGAGTAATCGTCGCCATTTCTGCGTGATTGGAGCCCCGGCCGAAAGCCGCATCCAAATCCACAAAGTGCAGCCAGTGCGCGCCTTGGGACTGCCACTTTTGCGCGGCATCGCGCGGGGAGCCGTACGAGGTTTCAGTGCCTGCTTCGCCTTTATCTAGGCGCACGGCTTGGCCTTGAGATACATCGACTGCTGGCAAGAGCGTAAAAGTCATATTCTTCATCCTACCTAGAGCGTACGCATCCAGTTTTCCAAAAGCTGTGCACCGGCGTCCCCGGATTTTTCAGGGTGGAATTGGGTCGCCCACAGGGCGCCGTTTTCTACGGCCGCGACGAACCTATCGCCCGCGTGCTCGGCCCAGCTCACCTGCGGCGGACGGGTAATTTCTGTTTCCAATTCCCACCGGCGAACGCCGTAGGAATGCACGAAATAAAACCGCTCGTCTTCGGCCACTCCGGCAAACATATCGCTGCCGACGGGTACCTCTACGGTATTCCATCCCATATGCGGCAGCACCGCAGATTGCAGCTTTTCCACGGTGCCGGGCCACTCGCCGCAGCCGGTGGAGTTGATGTTGTGTTCCACTCCGGCGTCGAAAAGGACCTGCATGCCTACGCAAATGCCCAACACCGGCCGCTCTCCTGCCAAGCGCTGGCCGATGACCCGAGGGCCCTGCACCGCCCGTAGCCCGCGCATGCAGGCAGCAAAGGCACCCACGCCAGGGACAAGCAGACCGTCCGCTTCCACCGCTTCTTTAGGGTCCGCGGTAACGGTGACGTCCGCGCCCACTCGCTCCAGCGCGCGCTGGGCCGAGCGCACATTGCCCGCGCCATAATCCAATAATGCGACCGTCTTTGCCATGGGCTATACCTTACGCATGCGACGCAGTCGCGTCCGGATATCGTTGGTTTCGCTCACGCGGGTGCGCCCAAGGATAAAATCTGCCAGCGTCATCACAACGCCGGCGACGAGGATGACCACGCCGGCGCCAAAAGCCCCTGCATAGCCGTAGCCGGCGACCAAGGCGCCCAAGAGGGTCGAGCCCAAGCCAGTGCCGCCATCATAGAAAATATTCCAGATGGCCGAAGCTTCCGAGACGCGCTCGCGTGGCAGACGGTCAAACATCGACAACAGGGCTTCATTTTGCGCAATACCAAAGGCACCACCGAAGAGGAAGGCACCCAGCACGAGCCACCACACGGAACCGTCGAGGTACAGCGGGACGGCGATGGCGAGCACGCCCACGATGGCCATGATCTGACTGGGGATATACAGACGGCCTGGGGTGCCTACGCGGTCTGCCACCATGCCGGCAAAGTAGCGGAAAATCATGGCGGCGCCGCCCACGATGGACAGCATGAAGCCGGCCAAGCTAGCGCCGCGCTCGGCATCAAGTTCTTGCACCGCCGGCGGCAGGAAGGATGACACGGCGCCATAGCTCATTGAAAATGTCGTTAGCGCCAGCGCAGGAACGAGCACCAGCTTCCACGTAGGAACGCGGATCAGGTTCGGCTCCTCTTCAGTATCGGAGGCGAGGGTGACCTTAATCTTGGGAATGCGCAGGCACAGACCAAAGCCCACAAAGCCAATGATGCCGGCGGTGATATACGTCGAGGCATAACCCAGCTTTTCCGCCATGATCAATCCCAGCGGCAAAAAGACCATTTGGCCCAGGCCGGTAAAGACACCAATCATGCCGGTAGCCTTGCCCAGCAGGCGTACGGGCGCCAGTTCCGCAATGAGCGCGGACTCAGAAACGGTCAGCGCGCCAAAGCCGACGCCGCGCAGAGCAGAAAAGAGCAGGACTACCCAGGCATCAGTTCCCAGTAGGTGGCCAAAGGCAGGTACGCCCAAGGTAAAAGCGGACAGTGCCATCACACGGCGGTAGCCCCACCGGCGCAGGAGCCATGGGGAAATGATCTGGGTCAGCACGGTAAAGGCCATGAAGATGCCGGTGGATGAGCCCGCCAAGGTCGCTGAGCCACCAGAGTCAATGACCGCTAGCGGCACCACTGGAAGGAGGATGGACCACGCACCGAAGGCCGCGGCGATAGCCAACATGGTCGCGGTATAGCCCGGAACCTTCCAGATATTAGTTTCTTGGGTTGTGCTCATTTACCAAACGCTCCTACCATCCACGAGATTGCTGCTACCACGGTGATTGCGGCCAAAAGAGAGGCTACTACTGTCATTGCCTTCGACCCCTGTTGGTAGGCAGACCATGCGCCTCCCACCAGCATGCCAGCTACGAGAAAGAGGACCAAGATCATAAAGTGCATGCGTTCTAGAGTGCTCCCTTCGTCGATGGAATTCCAGTCTGGCGGGGGTCGAATTCCACCGCACCACGCAGCGCACGCGCGACGGCCTTAAACTCCGCCTCCGTAATGTGGTGCGGATCGCGTCCATAGCGCACGTTGAGGTGGAGCGTTACCGCAGCGTGGGTGGCGAGCGTTTCAAAGAAGTGGCGGTTTATCACGGTGGCGTAATGCCCACCGATGGTCTGCCACTGCAGGTGCTCTGGTTCGCCGTTCATGACGAAATAGGCGCGACCAGAAAAATCCGCAACTGCTTCCACCAAGGCCTCATCCATGGGCAAAAGCTGGGAGCCAAAACGGCGGATGCCGGCCTTATCCCCCACCGCCTTACGCAGCGCGGTGCCGAGCACGATGGCGGTATCTTCCACAGTGTGGTGGGCGTCTACCTCCACGTCGCCCTCCGCCTGCACGGTGAGATCGAAGCTGCCATGAGTAGCAAAGGCCGTAAGCATGTGGTCAAAGAAAGGCAGGCCAGTAGAAATATCGCTACGCCCAGTGCCATCGAGGTCGATGACCACAGAAATCTGCGATTCCGACGTTGCCCGCTGGGCGCGCCCTACGCGGTTGCTCATGCTTCGCTCCTTTTACCTGCGGCCGGGGAATCAGCCACTACTGTATCCGCAAGGTCCTCAGCTACGGCCAAAAAGGCCGAATTTTCTTCTGGCAGCCCCACCGTCATGCGCAGGTGGCCAGCGATGCCAACATCGCGAATGAGCACTTCCTTATCCAAGAACTGTTGCCACACGCGGTGTTGGTCAGCAAAGCGGCCGAAGAAGAGGAAATTGGATTCGCTCGGCAGGACGGTATAGCCCAGTTCGCGCAAGCGAGCGGCCACCCGCTCGCGCTCGGCGGCGATCTTTTCCACGGTGGCGAGCGTATCCGCGCTATGGCGCAGCGCCACCGTCGCCGCCGCTTGGGAAAGCACGGATAGGTGGTACGGCAGCCGCACCAGCATTACGGCCTCCACGAAAGCCGGGTGCGCCACGAAATATCCGAGGCGGCCGCCGGCAAAATCGAAGGCCTTAGACATGGTGCGCGAGACCACCAGCTTCGTAGGATATTTATCCAGCAGCGTTACCGCAGAAGGTGAGGAAGAAAATTCGCCATAAGCTTCATCGACGATGAGGATGCCCGGGGCGGCGTCGGCAAGCGCGGCAATCTCGTCCACGCTGGTCACCCCGCCGGTGGGGTTATTTGGCGTAGTCACAAAGATAATATCCGGCTGGTGCTGCGCCACGGCTGCGAGCGCCCGGTCCATATCAATGCGAAAATTCTCATCGCGCGGGCACTCCACAAACTGCGTATGGGTGCCGTCAGCGAGGATAGGGTGCATGGAGTAGGACGGGGTGAAACCGAGCACGCTGCGGCCCGGACCGCCGAATGCCTGCAGCAGCTGCTGCAAAATCTCATTCGAGCCATTCGCCGCCCATACCTGTTCAGAGCCCACGCGCACCCCGGTTTGCTCAGACACGTAGTCCGCCAAGGCCTGGCGCAACTCCACCGCATCGCGCTGCGGATAGCGATTGAGTGTGGTGGCAAGGCGCTGGGTCTCCGCCACCAGGTTATCCACTAGTGCCTGCGAGGGAGGATAAGGATTTTCGTTGGTATTGAGTTGGTAGGCCACGTGGAGTTGCGGCGCCCCATAGGCGGACTTGCCGCGCAGCTCCTCGCGCAGTGGAAGATCGTTAAGGTGCGTCATTTACTTCTCCTCGAATCGGGCGCAGATAGCCTCGCCGTGGGCGGGCAGCCCCTCGGCCTCCGCAAAGGCGATGACGTGCGGGGCAATCTCTTCCAACGCAGCTCGGTCATAATCAATAAGGTTGACCGGCCGCATAAAGGTATGAGTAGACAGGCCGGCAGAAAAGCGCGCCGTACCGGAGGTGGGCAATACGTGATTGGAGCCGGCCGCGTAATCTCCGAGCGGCACTGGAGCAAAGTCCCCTACAAAGATGGCACCGGCGTGCTTAATCTGCTCGGCCACCGCGCCGGGCTCTGCGGTGTGGATCTCCAGGTGCTCAGCAGCATAGGCATTGGCCACCGCCACCGCTGCATCCAGGGAATCGACCAACACAATTCCGGATTGCTCGCCGCCTAGAGCTTCGGCCGCCCGCTCCGCATGAGCAGTGGCGCCGTAGCGCGCTTCAACCTCCGCACATACGCGCTGAGCCAGGCTTGGCGATGCCGTAATAAGCACACTCGCGGCCATCGGATCATGCTCGGCCTGGGAGATGAGGTCATAGGCCACATACACCGGATTCGCTGTGTCATCAGCGATAATGGCGATTTCGGTCGGCCCGGCCTCAGCATCGGTGCCCACCATGCCGCGCACCAACCGCTTGGCCGCGGTGACGAAGATATTTCCAGGGCCGGTAATCATGTCCACTGGGGCTAGTTCGGCGTCATCATCACCGTAGGCCATCAGCGCGATGGCTTGGCCGCCTCCTACCGCCCAGACCTCATCTACGCCGAGCATCTGGCACACGGCCAGGACCGTGGGGTGCGGCAGACCGCCAAATTCCTTTTGCGGCGGGGAGGCTACCACTAAGCTTTCCGCGCCGGCCGCCTGTGCTGGCACGGCGTTCATAATCACCGAGGACGGATAGACCGCCTTTCCTCCCGGCACGTATAGCCCAACGCGCTCGATGGGGCGAAAGACCTCGGTCACCGTGGCACCTGGCGCCAGCTCGGTGGTGTGCGCGGCCGGTTTCTGCTCGGCGTGAACCTTGCGGACCCGCTCAATGGAGGCCTCAATCGCTCGGCGCACCTGCGGATCTAGGCCGGACGCGGCCTTCTCCAACTCCTCTTGGGGCACCCGCAGGTGGGCTGGGCGCACGCCATCGAATTGCTCGCCAAAGTCCAAGGCGGCCGCCGCGCCTTCGTGGCGTACTCGATGAACCAGCGGCGCCACCTTGTCCACCACGGCGGCGACGTCGGTGCCACCGCGCGGCAAAACTCGCCGCAGCTGGGCGGGGCGCAGCTCGTGGCCACGCAAATCGATGGTGCGAAGCATTCCCGTATCCTCTTCTGCCTATCGGATTTCTGTTATTAAACCAATATCCTAATGGTCAAACGCCAGCGAGGGGGCCGGTTTGGGCTATAGACTCGGTGTCAACACAGCTTTAAGGTGGTGGCAGCGATGAGCGAGATTGAACCCTCTCTTCTGCTCTCGCATGCCTGCACCATCGCCCGCGATAATGACGTGTCCTGCTGGGCCCTGCCTACTGGCGAGCTTCTCGTTCCACATGCGGCCGGTGGCTCCACCTTCATTTTTGTAGACCAGCTGGAAGAACCGGTGCTCCACCTGCACACCAGCCCCCTCGGCGGCGTCGATCTCAGCGAGATCTCCGAGCTCGCGCACTTGGCCAACGAGTGGAATCACGATTGCCTCTCCCCGGCCGTCGTGGTTGATTATGACCAGCCCGACTGCGTGAGCGTGTCCGGCCATAGTTATCTGCCGGCCGATACCTCCCCCAGCCGCGAACAGCTTGCAGCATTCCTCCTACCGGCGCTGCGCAACGCGGAGGTACTCATGGATCTGCTCGCTCAGTCGCACCCCGGCCTCGTGCGCGAAGCCTCGCCGGAGCTTGCCCCGCTTGCCGACGCCCCCTTAGAACCCTTCACCCTCGACAGCGTGGCCGAGATCCTGCCACTTATCGGCATCCAGCGTTTCCAAAGCGACGGCGCCACCGCCATCTACGCCTGGGTCAATGACGTCCTTTTCGCCTTTGCACTGGACAACGGGCCCAGCCTCATAATCAAGGGGCATTGGGACCCCAGTCTGGACGAGGCGGAATTTACCCGGCTATTCCTCATTTGCAATGACTGGAATCGCGCCCACCACGGCGCCGTGGCATTTTGCCACCACACCCCCGAGGGTCTGCAGGTGCGGATGGATGCCGCCACCATTACCGCCGCGGGACTTACCCGGCCGCAACTTTTTAGCGCCATCGGCCGCGGGCTCAAGCACATCCTGCACGGCATCGATGACATCGCGCACGAGGTAACCGGCGCCTCCCCCGTCGAATGGCCTTAGCCGCGCACATCACCAATCTTCATCGGCACTCACAAAGGCCGTGGACCAATAGGCAAACATCGCCATAAAGGGCGCTACCGCCCACGAGATGGCTGGGGAAAAATTCGGGGCGAACTCGACGACTTCCCCTGGGTTTTCGGGCGGATGCGTGGCAGTGACCCCGCCAAAGACATAAAACGACGCCGCCCCGGCAAGGGCACATACGCCGACCCACAGGAGCATCGACAAGCCCCGCCCCTGCCGACGCAGATACGCGCCCAGCCCCAAGAACAAACCAAGCAGGCCGGTAATGAGGGCAAAGGTGATAAAGGCGATGAACTGGGCGCTTCCCATTGCATCGATGGCATAACCGCCGTCATCCACCTCATGGCCGGTAAGTGTTGGCCGGAAAAGCCCCCACAGCGCACCGGCCACGCCATAGACTAAGAGCGCACACGCGAGTAACCCCGCACCGAAACCTAGGGTGCGGGGTAACCGATGATTAAACAGAGACAACTTAGTTACAGAAGGTCCAGTTGCCATTCTCGCGGCGGAAGCGGACCGTGGAGGTCTCGGTGCCCTCGGAGTTGGACACGCTCACGGTTGCAGAAGCATCGTCGCCATTGACCACAACGTCGTTGACGGACTGCAGCTTGGTCGACTGCGGGATGGACTCCAACTGGCTAGCGAACTTCTCTACCTCGGGGTTGCCACCGCCCTGCTGGCGCATGGTGTTGGCGTACTCAGCAAAGGACTGGTTCGGCAGGCTATCGACGTACTGCTGGTACTGGCCGAACTCCTGGGACTGTTCATCGCGGACTGCCTGGCAGGCGTGCTGCGGCATGTAGTTGAAGTATTCCTTCACATTATCGATCTCGTGCTGGCCGCGAACCAGCTGCTCGATGGCCTGCTTATCGCCATCATTAGCGGCCTGGCCGCCTTCGATCGGCTTGATATCCTTCGCGCCAGCGAAAGGATCCTCCCCATTGTTCAGCGGGTTAGCCAGCTGATCGGGCCCCTCGGCAGCGCCGTCCTCGCCTTCTTGGCCTTCTGCACCCGCAGCGGCGTCCTTCTTTTCGCCGTCCTTATTCTGATCCTTTTCTTTGTCCTTGTCCTTGTCCTTGTCCTTGTCCTCGGACTTATCGGCATCTTTGCCCTCGGACTTATCTGCAGACTTATCCTCAGAAGACTTGGATGCCGTGGTGGCGGCGGCCTTCTTGGAGTCGTCATTATCATCCGAACCACACGCAGCCAGCGCCAGCGGGGTGACCAGCGCAACTGCGATGAGGGACTTCTTTGCAGGGGTCAAAAAGGACAAGGGAAAGCTCCTGAATCAATCTTGCGAATGTGAAGCCACCCCAAGGGCGGCCTCTTATTTGTCTTCGCAATACTAACAACCCGACGATGGAAATGACATTGAGACTCCGTTAAAAGAACCTGTGAACTACCGTCCCGCCCGGCCAAGTCCGTACAATTGCCAAGGTGCACATAAACCGCGAGAGTATTATCGACGCCGCTCTTTCCCTGCTTGATGCCTACGGGCTTGGCGACGTCACCATGCGTCGCGTTGCTTCCTCCCTCGGCGTCGCCCCCGGCGCGCTCTACTGGCATATTGCCAATAAACAGGCGCTCATTGCAGCCCTAGCGGAGGACATTATCTCCCCCGTTTCTGGGGAGTCGCTCGAGGCTATCAGCCTCAATCTTCGTGATTTGCTGCTCGCCCGCCGCGACGGCGCCGAGGTAGTCATTGCCGGCCTCTCCCTCCCGCAGGCCCCGGCCTGGGACCGCCTCTTGGCGGCCTTCACCGCTGCAACCGCTCACAGCACGCCCGCCGCCGACAGCGCCCACCGCGCCGCCGCGCTCTCCGCCATTCACCTCGTGCTCGGCGCCACCTTGATGGAACAGTCCCAACGCCAGCTTGCAGAAACCACCGGCGAGACTCCCGCCGCAGATTATCGCGCAGACCTCATTCGCGGCGTACGCATTATTAACGCTGGACTTACGCACGGCGCCGGCGACTAAAAAGTGGTTATGCTCGTGGGCATGAACACTCCCGCCATGGACGCAGTCCCCACGCCCACCGAGCGCTACGGCCGCCAAATCTGGCCCGGCAAACCCACCCCACTGGGATCCACCTTCGATGGATCCGGCACCAACTTTGCCCTGTTTTCCGAGGTAGCAGACAAAGTCGAGCTCTGCCTCATCGACAAGGAAGGCAACGAGGAACGCATCGAAATGTCGGAGGTCACCGCCCATGTGTGGCATATCTACCTCCCCAATGTCACCCCTGGCCAGCGCTACGGCTACCGCGTCTATGGCCCCTATGAACCAGAAAACGGCCTGCGCTGCGATCCTTCCAAGCTCCTAGTGGACCCTTATGCTAGGGCCTTCGACGGCGAATTCGACGGCGATGCCTCCCTCTACTCCTATGACATCCACGCCGAGGAACCTGGCACCGGCCGCAACGAGGAAGACTCGCTGGGCCACACCATGTTGTCGGTGGTGATTAACCCCTTCTTTGACTGGCGCAGCGACCACCGCCCGCATATTCCGGATAACGAAAAGGTCATCTACGAAACCCACGTCAAGGGCATGACCATGACTCATCCGGATGTGCCGGAAGAGCTCCGCGGCACGTATGCCGGCATGGCCCACCCTGCCGTCATTGACTACTTCAAAGAGCTTGGCGTTACCACCGTCGAGCTCATGCCCGTCCACCAATTCCTGCAGGACGATCGCCTGCGCAACCTGGGCCTGCGCAACTACTGGGGCTATAACACCTTCGGCTTTTTCGCCCCACACCATGACTATGCCTTTGCCAAGAAGCCGGGCGAGGTGGTCTCCGAGTTCAAGTCCATGGTTCGCGCCTTCCACGAGGCCGGCATCGAGGTCATCCTCGATGTGGTTTATAACCACACCGCCGAGGGCAACCACATGGGCCCGACCATTGCTTTCCGCGGCATCGACAATGGCGCCTACTATCGCCTCGTCGAGGGCGATGAGGCCCACTACATGGATTACACCGGCACCGGCAATTCCCTCAATGTCCGCCACCCGCACTCGCTGCAGATGATTATGGATTCGCTGCGCTACTGGGTTACGGAGATGCGCGTCGATGGCTTCCGCTTCGACTTGGCGGCGACCTTGGCGCGGGAGCTTGACGACGTCGATAAGCTCGCTACCTTCTTCGACCTAGTCCAGCAAGACCCCATTGTCAGCCAGGTTAAGCTCATCGCCGAGCCCTGGGACATCGGCCACGATGGCTACCAGGTGGGCAACTTCCCGCCGATTTGGAGCGAATGGAACGGAAAGTACCGCGATACCGTGCGCGATTTCTGGCGCGGCGAGCCCGCTACCCTAGGTGAATTCGCCTCCCGCCTGACCGGCTCTTCGGACCTCTATGCCGATAATGACCGCCGCCCTACCGCCTCCATCAACTTCATCACCGCCCACGATGGCTTTACCTTGCGCGATCTTGTGTCCTATAACGACAAACACAACGAGGCCAATGGCGAGGACAACCGCGACGGCGAATCTTTCAACCGCTCCTGGAACTGTGGCGAGGAAGGCCCCACCGATAATGATGAAATCCGCAAGCTGCGCCGCCGCCAGGCCCGCAACTTCCTAACCACTCTCCTGCTTTCCCAGGGCACTCCTATGCTCTCGCACGGCGATGAATTCGGCCGCACGCAGGACGGAAATAATAACGTCTACTGCCAGGACAACGAGCTGTCATGGATGGACTGGTCCATGCTGAAGGAAGAAAAATCCGCCGCGATGCTGGGCTTTACCAAGCGCGTGCTGTCCATTCGCAACCACCACCCCGTCTTCCGCCGCAAGCGCTTCTTAGCCGGCGGCCCGCTCGGCGCGGATGTTAAGGAACGCGATATCGCCTGGCTGGTTCCTTCGGGCCGCCTGATGACCCAGGACGACTGGGACCACGACTTCGGCCGCGCCCTCATGGTCTACCTCAATGGCAATGCCATTACGGAAACCACCGCCCGCGGCGAGCGCATCACCGATGATTCCTTCATCATGATTTTCAACTCCCATGACGGCGAAATCGAGTTCACCCTGCCCACCAAGGATCTCGGCGCTACGTGGCGGCTGATGGTCGATACCGCCGATTCCGGCGGCTACCCCGCGGAGGAAACCCTCATTGAGGCAGAGGGTACGATCACGGTGCAGCCGCGTTCAACGCTGATTCTGCGTCAGATTGAACCGCCCATCTTCGATTCCTAGAGAAAGGCCCCTCGTGTCATTTCCCGCGCACGGCGCACTCATCGATGTCACAGCGGATAAACTCGTGCTCCACCGCACCCTGCTGGCTACCAGCCTCGGCGCCCCCGCCACGCAGGATATCCCGCTTGAGTCCATCGACACCGTGCGCGTGAGTGAACCGACCGCCACCGGCTTCGGCGCCCTCGACTTGGGCGCCGCCGGCACGATCGCCTTCGCCCCGCACCAAAACCCGCAGGCCGTCGCCCGCGCCATTTCCGCCGCCCAGCGCGGCGAGGCGCCCTCCTCCGCCGCCACCATTCCCGGCCTAGATTTCACCGCCGTGGACGTGGAAACGGCCAACGACAACTGGGGCTCTATCTGCCAAATTGGCGCGGTGCGCTTCCGCGACGGCCAGGAGACCGACTCCCGGTCCTGGCTGTGCACTCCTCCACCAGGCCTAGAGCACTTTGCCGATATCAACGTCTCCATCCACGGCATTACCGCGGACGATGTGAAAGGAGCGCCGGCTTTTGCCGACGTCGCCAAGGAGCTCTTCGATTTCCTCGGCGGCGACGTGCTTGTCGCCCACAACGCCCAGTTCGATTCCACCGCGCTGCGCTCCGGCCTGCTTACTGCCGGTGCCGAGGTGCCCACCGTGCCGCTGGCCTGCTCTCTCGCACTGTCCCGCGACGCTTCCAAGGCCAAGGTTATTTCGGTGCGCAACCACAAGCTGCCTACCGTCGCCGCCCACCTGTCTGCGCCGGACTTCAGCCACCACGACGCCACCGAGGATGCTCGTGCGGCCGGCGAAATCATCGCCCGTTTGGCCGAGCGCTTCGGGCACACCGGCAGCATCCGCGATCTATTCACCGCCCGCGAATTCACCTTGGGCCGCCTTGATTCCGAGGCCATCCTGCCCGTCCTGCGTGCCCACACGGCCCCCACCTCCGGCGCGGACCTCGGCGCTGGGACCGACTTCCGCGACCAAACCCGCGCAGCCGGTGCCAAGAAAAAGTCCAGCGGGCCCGCCCCGTGGCAGTCCGTCGCCACCCCGGACACAATCCCGGAGCCCAACCCCGACGCCGACCCGGAGGGCGCACTCTACGGCCAGCATGTCACCCTCACCGGTGATTTCGAGCCCTATGACAAGGGCGTGCTGTGGCAGGGCATCGCCGAGCGCGGTGGCCAAGTGGCAAAGAACGTCACCAAAAAGTCCACCCTGCTCATCGTGGGCGAATGGGCCAAGAAGACCTCCAAGGAAAAGCGCGCGGAGGAGCTGCAGGCCAAGGGCCAAGAGATCGACATCTGGCCGGCCGATAAGCTCTTTGCTGAGCTGCAGCTCGACGCCGAGCCACCCTTCTAGGCCCACCCGGGGAACCAAACGGCGGTTTCTCCAGTCCAATTAAGGCGACCACCCCTACCGCCACACTGGAGAACCCGCCGTGACCGTCGCCCTGCGCCCGCCTCGCCCCACCACCGCAAACCTGCTGCCTGCGCTCTTTGCCCGCTCGTGGCTGAAGGAACAGCGGCTTTCCGACGACGGCTTCTGCGACTCCCTCGCCACCATCCAGCTCTCCCCGAGCCTGTCTATGGCGCTGGTCTTTCCTGGCAAGCAGACCTTTCGCCGGCTCAGCCACCGCGGTCTCGCGGACATGGATATCTCCGCGCGCCGCGCATGGAACCACGCCTCGCATAATCTGCAGCGCGCCGCCCTCGATTCGCAAGGGTTGCGTTTTTGGAGCCGGCCTGCCGCCTGCGAGCTGCCTTCCGCCGCTCGTTTCGGTGGCTTGCAGGTGCGCTCCCACGGCGCACCGATTTCCTCCTGGATTGCCCACCCAGAGACCTTTACCGTGCTGGACAAGCACATGCGCCGACTCCTGCGATCGCACTCCCTGACCTACCTAGTTCCGGACTCCGCCACGCTCTTCGCCTTTGCCCACCTGCCGGACACCTATGCCCGCCAGCTGGCCGCCGATGCCGTCGCGCGCGTGCCCCGCCATCGCACCGTGCTCCACCCACGCCCGCTAGTATGGTCTAACGGATTCCCGCGGGAGTTATGAAAGGAGCACCATGCCGGAAAGTAGGATGTCGCGGCTGAGCAACCAGTACCACGACTGGGCGCGCAGCCACCCCACCGCCGCGGTGGACTTCCGCACCGCCATCGAGGATCTCCTCAATGACGCCGGCATCATCTTTGACCGCGTCTCTACCCGCGTAAAGACCTGGCCCTCGCTGAAGGCGAAGGCCAAGAAGCGCCGGGAGAACGGCGATTTTGTCTATCCCCAGCCCTGGCAGGAGATCCACGATGTGATGGGCGTGCGCGTGACGCTGTATCACTCCACCGCCATCCCGCAAGCGCTCAACGTCTTTGGGGAGTCTTTCCACGTGGAGCGCTCCGTAGACAAGGCGGCCGAAACTCGTATTTCGGGCGGATTCGGCTATGGCTCCCACCACTTGGTGCTCACCGTAACCGAGGACAGCGCGGCCGCGATGGAAGAGCTGGCGAGCTATGTGGGCTGGACCTTTGAGGTGCAGATTCGCACCGTCCTGCAGCACGCATGGGCGGAATTTGAGCACGATATCCGCTATAAGCAGGGACCGAACCCGCCCTCGCCGGAGGTAGATCGCCTCTTTACCTTGGCCGCGGGGCTTATCGAGCTCGCCGACCAGCAATTCGATGAGATCGCCGCCCTCAAGGCCCCCGATACAGAAACCGACAAGGACGTCGAGCTTACCGCCGAGACCCTGCCGGGCGTGCTCGCCATCATCTTGGGTAACCGCTTCCCGCTTTCGCGCTCGGAGCACTACCGCTTCTTGGCGGAGCTCCTGGAGCAAAACGGCGTGCGCCACTTGGGCCAGCTTGAGCAGTTGCTGGATGACACCGCCATTGCCCACGTCCACGACGCCATGCGCTACCGTTTCCGCCCCGGCCAGGTGCGGCTTATCGACGACCTCCTGCTCAACAAGTTTGGCAAGCAGCACATCGAGGCCACCGCCGAATCCGGCGACCGCCCAGGCCGCAAGCGGCGGCTTACTGCGCGCTTGAAAGCCCTACGCGCCGCCCACTAGCCGCGCAGGATTTTCGGCAAGTTACCGGAAACCGCCGCGGAATTTCTCCATATCGCGGCGCTCCTTCTTCGTCGGCCGACCGGCGCCGCGCGGGCGCACGGGAACCGACGGCATAAACTCCTTGGGCGGCGGCGGTGGCGCGTGGTCCGTGTAGCAGGTGCGCGCGACGGGCGCGCCGACGCGCTTAGCGACGGTCGCTAAAACCTCGAGGTCATGCTCGTGGTGGTTGCGCCATACGCGCACGCGGTCGCCCGGCACCACCTGTTGGGAAGGCTTGACGGCCTCGCCATTGATCTTCACGTGCCCGGCGCGCACGGCCGTCGCGGCCGCGGACCGGGTTTTAAACATGCGAACGGCCCACACCCAGGCATCGATCCTGACGGGGCGGCCGCTAGGTTGCGGTGCCGGCATCTAGTACTGGTTGTGGTTCTCGTTGACGATTTTCTGGATCTTCAGCCAGTTATAGCCGCCACCTGCGACGGCAACGATGGCACCAATTAGCATCCAGGCCCAGAAGTTAGCCGAAAGCACGCCGAGCACTACGCCCACACCAATGCCGCCGGCCACGCATACGACGGCGTTGCGGGAGTGCTTGCGCACCTGCTGCTTGCGCTGCGCAATGGGGTTATTCGGTCGCTGCTGCATAGTCATGGTCAGGATCCTACCTCAACCCACGCGCTGCCGGCCTCTGCCGCTTCGAGCTGGCCCTGCGAGATCGCTGCGAGCGTAGCTTCCAGCTCGTCCAGCCCGCCTGGGCGCACGGCCAGCGTAAAGGTTACCGCGGCCGCATAGGCGGTATCGGTTATCTCATAGCCGCGCCCGCGCAGGTCCGCCTCTACCCGCCCGGCCGTCGCATGCGGGCACTCCACCGCATAAAGCTCCCGGCGCGCCCTGGTTACCGCGCGCACCTTCTCCATGGCCTCGCTCACCGCACCACCATAGGCATGCACCAGCCCGCCGGCGCCCAGCTTGATGCCGCCAAAGTAGCGCACGACCACCGCGCACACATCGAGCATGCCGGAGCCCTTCACCACGTCTAGCATCGGCTTTCCGGCCGTACCGGAGGGCTCGCCGTCATCGGAGGATCGCTCCACCGGGTTTGCGCCGTCGACGTGGTAGACGTAGGCGGAGCAATGGTGGCGGGCGTCGGGAAAGCGGCTGCGGGCGGCGTCGATAAACGCACGTGCTTCTTCCTCGTTGGTGACGCGGCCGATCAAAGTAATGAACCGGGAGCGCTTAATTTCAATTTCGTGTTCAACCTGGCCCACTGGGCGACGATAAGAATCCTGCATTAGGCCACGAGGAATTCGTACTCGGGGGTGCCGGGCTTGAGGTACTGCACCGAAATCTTGGATTCTCCCATGCGCTCTAGCAGGCCCTCGAGATCCTCGGCACGGCTAAGCTGCAGGCCCACCAGCGCAGCGCCCGTCTCTCGGTTATTGCGCTTGAGATATTCAAAGAGCGTGATGTCATCGGTCGGGCCCAGAATCTCGTGCAAGAAGTGGCGCAACTGGCCCGGCTCCTGCGGGAAATTCACCAAGAAATAATGCTTCAGGCCGCGGTGGACCAGGGAGCGTTCCATGATTTCGGCGTAGCGCAGTACATCGTTATTGCCGCCGGAAATTACGCACACCACCGTCGAGCCTGGCTCCAGGTCCAATTGGTGCAGGCCCGCCACCGACAGCGCACCGGCCGGCTCCGCAATGATGCCCTCATTTTGATACAGGTTGAGCAGGTCCGTGCACACCGCGCCCTCGGACACGGTGTCAAAGCTCAGGCGTTCGCGATTGGCCTGCAAAATCTCATAGGGCAGCGCGCCTAGGCGCTTGACGGCCGCGCCATCCACGAAGGGGTCGACCTCCTCCAGCGTGACCGGGCCGCCGTGGTCAAACGCCGCTCTGAGCGACGCCGCCCCCTCCGGCTCCATGCCCACCACCCGGGTCTGCGGCGCCATATCCGCCACATAGGAGGTGATGCCGGAAATCAGGCCGCCGCCACCCACAGGAACGACGATGGTATCGAGCGACTTGCCCTTGGCCGAAAGCTGCGCCAGAACTTCCGCCGCAACCGTGCCTTGTCCGGTGATGGTATCGCGGGCGTCGAAGGGCTCGATGAAGGTGGCGTCGCGCTCGGCGGCGTCGGCATGCGCGGCGGCAGCTGCCTCATCGAAGTTGGTGCCGACCACCACCAGCTCCACCTGGTCGCCGCCATGGACCAGGATGCGGTCGCGCTTTTGCATCGGCGTGGGCTCCGGCACGAAAATCTTGCCGGCAATGCCCATCGTGCGGCAGGCATAGGCCACGCCCTGCGCATGATTGCCGGCCGAGGCCGTAACAACTCCCCGGCCGCGCTCTTCCTGGGGAACATTCGACATACCGTTTAACGCGCCGCGAATCTTATAGGAGCGCACGTCCTGCAGATCCTCCCGCTTGAGATAGACCTCGCAGCCCGTCTCGGCCGACAGTCGGGCGCAGTATTGCAGCGGAGTCGGGGCGATTTCCGAGCTAATCCGCGCCTGCGCCTGCTGGATATCGGATGCATGGATGGTCGAATCAGTCATGTCTTGACAGTCTACCCATTTACTGGAAATTCACTGTCCTTTAGTTGCAGCGTTACCTCGGTCAGCAATAGTGGACATAACCACAAGAAAGGAATACTTATGCTCAAGCGCACCTCTCTCTGCGTTACCTCCTCGCTCGTCCTCGCCTGTGCCCCGGCCGCCCACGCCCATATCGTGGATAACGTGCTGGAACACTCCGCCCCCAACGCGGCACTGCAGCTGACCCCCATCGGTTCCCATGAATCCGGCGTGCTGGGCAAATCCGCCGCCGAAATCGTCGCCTACCACGCTGCGTCCCAGCGCATCCTCACCGTCAATGCGCGCTCTGGCGAGGTCGATATCCTTGACGCCTCCGATCCCACTAAGCCGCGCAAGATCGGCGCCCTCTCCGCCGGCGGGGACAAGGAAATCAACTCCGTGGCCGTGCGCCCCGATGGCCTGGCCGTCGCCGCGGTGCAGCAGGCGGACAAAACCGATAACGGCGAGGCGCTGTTCTTCAATGCCGAAACCGGCGAGGAGCTTGGGCGCGTGGGCGTTGGCGCCCTGCCCGATAACGTGCACCTCACCGCCGACGGCCGCCACGCGCTGGTTGCCAACGAGGGCGAGCCTTCCGACGCCCTCAACGCCGAGGGCACCGCCTACCTCAAGGACCCAGAGGGCTCCATTTCTGTCATCAGCCTGCCCGAGGACGTCGCAGCGCCCGCGCTTGGCGACGTCCACACGGCCGACTTCACCGCCTTTGACACCGCCGACCTCGACCCCTCGATCCGTGTCTTCGGCCCCTCCGGGCACCATAACCTGCCCTCGCGGGACTTCGAGCCGGAGTACATCTCCTCCGCGGGCGGCAAGGCCTACGCCACGCTGCAAGAAAACAACGCCATCGCGGTCATCGATATCGAATCCGCCACCGTAGAAAAGGTAATCCCCGCTCATATCGCGGACCACTCCCAGGTGCCGCTGGATCCGTCCAATAAGGATGACGCCGCGGAGCTGCGCACCATTCCGGTCAAGGGCCTGTCCATGCCGGACTCCATCGGCGCTTTCGAGACTGAAGGCCAGACCTATTTCGCCACCGCCAACGAAGGCGATGCCCGTGAATGGGGCGGCTATACCGACGAAGTAGAGCTCAAGGACCTAGTAAAGGACGGCAAGGTCTGCGATGACCTCGAGCTTCCCGAGGGCATTGAGGATAAGAAGATCGCCGGCAACCTCAAGCTCTCCAACGCTTCTGGCTGGAACGAAGAAAAGGAATGCTTCGACGGCCTATATTCCTATGGATCGCGCTCTTTTAGCATCTACGACGCCGAAGGCAACGTCGTCTTCGACTCCGGTGCGGACTTCGAGAACATCACCAAGGATATGCCCGGCCTGAACTTCAACGCCGATAACGAGGATCCGGATTTCGATGACCGCTCCGATAACAAGGGACCAGAGCCGGAAGCCTTGACCATCGGCAAGGTTGGCGACCGCACCTATGCCTTCATCGGCGCAGAGCGAGTGGGCGGCATCTTTGTCTACGACGTAACCACCCCCGCCGAGGCAAAGTTTGTCACCTACGTCAACAATCGCGATTTCTCCGTTGGCTACGACGAGGACGATGTCGCTGCCACCACCAAGGCCGGCGACCTCGGACCAGAGGGCCTGGCCTTCGTCCCCGCCGCTGACTCCCCTGCCGAGGACGCCCTTCTCATCGCCGGCAACGAGGTATCCGGCACCACCACCGTGTTCTCCGTCAAGGACCTGCTTACCGACGCCTCCGACAACGCCGACTCCCCTGCCGCATCCGGCAGCTCCGACGGTTCCAGCAACAGCAGCAACGGCAGCAGCGTCGCCGCTGGCGTGGGCATCGTGGCCGGCTTGGTAGGTCTTGGCGCCCTGATTGGCGGGGCGCTGGGTTTCCTGCCGAAGACCGTCGACGAGTTCTATGCGCTGTTGCCGGCCCAGGTGCGCAAGCTTTTGCCATAGACCTTCCGAGATTTAGCTGCTAAATTATTTGAGGCTAATACCTCTCACTCTAAAGGAGAACCATGCGCAACCGTCTCAGCACTTCGCTCGTCGCCGCCACCGCCGTGGTAGCGGGCCTCGTTGCACCAGCTACCGCTTCTGCCACAGAAGATAAGCCGAAGGAGATTTCGGCTGAATGCCAGGCCGAGGTCGACAACGCCAAGGAAGAGCACCTCAAGAAGATTGAGAGCGGCGAGCTCGGATCTTCCGCCCGCACCCCGCAGGAGCTCATGCAGGGCCTGGCTAACGGCTACGGCTCTTCCGGAATGCCGAAGGAGCCGGACTGCGTGGCCGAGGAGGCAGAGGCGCACCAGATCGAGGCGCTCAAGAAGCTTCCCATCTGGGGTTCTTCCTCCCCGGAGAAGTTCCTCGAGGTCATGAGCTGGGTTACCGTGGCTACCAGCCTCGTTGCCGCGCTGCTGCAGGCCTTCACCATGGTTGCCAAGGTGAACCCCGCTGTGCTGGAGCCGATGAAGAATGCCCTCAAGCAGTTGGGCGTGCGCTTCTAAGCACTAAATAATTGAGCCGCTCCGGAGCTCCGGAGCGGCTTTGTGTGTTTTAGAAGAGTTCGCGGGTAGCAATCTCCGCGCCCTCGACCAAGGACTGCAACTTCGCCCAGGCAATCTGGGGGTGCAGGCGGCCGCCCAAGCCGCAATCGGTCGACGCGATGACGTTTTCGGGGCCGACTACCTCAGCGAATTGGATGATGCGATCGGCCACGAGGCGCGGATGCTCTACCGCGTTGGTGGAGTGAGATACCACGCCCGGGTAAATCACAGTGCCTTCGGGCAGCGCGTGGTCCTGCCACACGCGCCACTCATGCGCGTGGCGCGGCGAAGCGGCCTCGAAGGAGAATCCGCCGACCTCGGCACGCAGGATTTCCTCGACGATATCCGCAAAGGGCACGTCGGTAACGTGCGGTCCGTGCCAGGAGCCCCAGCAGATATGCAGGCGCGTTTGTTCCTTGGGCAGGCCGGCGATGGAATCATTGAGGACGTCGATGCGCTCGCGAATAAAACCGCGGAAGTCCTTCACGGACGGCTCGGGATTGATTTGGTCCCAAGCCTCAGCCAAGTCGGGCGCGTCGAATTGCACAGTAAGCCCAGCGTCGGTGATGGCCTGGTATTCGGTACGCATGGCGCGGCCGACGTCGGCAAGCAGCTCATGCTCATCGTCGTAGTAGCGGTTGGTCAGGCGCGCTGCCGAGCCGGGCGAAAGGGCGGCGATGAAGCCGGGGGTGCCGGCCGGGAGGGCGTCGGCAAGCAAGCGCACATCGGCGGCGACCTCATCCTGGCCGATGTAGGTTACCGGTCCGGTAAACTCTGGGTTCGCCACCTTGGCGCGGCCGGTGAAGATGCCAGAATCCGGGTCATTATAGGCCTCCGAGAACAGCGCGCGGTCGCGGCGATCAATAAACGACGTCAGCCGCGGCTCACCCGGCTTAGAGCGCACCACCTCGGCCGATTCCCAGCGGTCGGTATCCGTCATCGTCAGCCCGCCCAGGCGGCTAAACGAATAATTCCACCACGCGCCATAATCCACCGCGCCAGAGGTGATATGGCCATACTCGCCCTCGTTAATGATATCGAGGCCGAGATCGAGCTGCCGCTTGACGACGTCCGCCACCGCAGCCTCCAAAATCCCCTGAAACTCCGCGGCCGGCAGCTCCCCGCGCTGCAGGTTGGCTTCCAGCAGTTCCGGGGTGCGCGGCAGCGAGCCGACGTGGGTGGTGCGAATCTTGTTCACCATTAGGTTTCCTCCATCGATATAGACTGTGCTGTCTAGATTAGTGGAGGGAGCCTGCGGCCGCAGAGTTTAAATTCAGCCTAATATGCCCGCACCCATGGTGGCCTTGAGGTCGCCCATGAGGTTGCCGGATCGCTCCACGCGCAGGTGGTCGCCGAGGATCATGGTGGTGGACTCGGAGCCATCGACAAGCTCGAGGTACACATCCGACTCGCCCTGGTTTTTGAGCAGGACCTGCTTGAGGCGGGCAATGTTTTCCATGGTGCACTGGTCCGTGCGCATGGTCAGGCGCAGCGGCAGGCCGGCGCCGCCGCCCGGGCCCAGCTCCGGCACGCGGATATCGGAGCAGAACAGCGAACGGCGCTCATCGCGCACCTTGACGTTGACACGCGCGAGGATGATATTGTCCTCCACGATCTGCGGGGCGACGAGCGAGTACACCTTGTTGAAGACCAGGATTTCCACCTGCGCGCCGTTGTGGTCTTCCACCGTGACAATGGCCCACGGCGAGCCATCACGCTTAGAGAAGCGACGGTCCACGCCCGAAATGATGCCGCCGATGATGAGCTCTTGGCCGTTATGCACCTCGTCGTTGAGGATCTTGGTCAGCGGGGTATCCGTCTGCGCGGCCAGCGCCTCCTCGAAGCCATCGAGTGGGTGGCCGGAAACATATAGACCCAGCATTTCGCGCTCGAGGGCGAGCTCGTGTTTGCGATCCCAGTTGTCTTCTGGAATGTCCAAGGCAAAAGCGTTGGAAGCCGCGTCGTCCTCTCCCCCGCCAATTCCAGCGAAGAGATCGAACTGTCCCTTATCCGCGGCCTTCTTGGTGGTTTGCACCGCATCCACCGCGTCCTCGTGGATGAGCATGAGGCCCTTGCGCGGGTGGTTCAAGTCATCGAAGGCGCCGGCCTTAATCAGTGCCTCTGTCACGCGCTTAGTGCAGGCGGCGAGCTCGATTTTGTCCAGGTAATCGCTAAACGAGGTAAACGCGCCCTTGTCGTGGCGGGATTTGATGATGGATTCCACCACTTCCGAGCCGACGTTGCGGATAGCGCCCATGCCGAAGCGGATATCCTCTCCCACCGCCTGGAAGTCCTCTTCGGACTCGTTGACGGACGGCGGCAGCACCTTGATGCCCAGGTGGCGGCAGTCCGAAAGGTAAATGGCGGACTTATCCTTCTTATCGCCCACCGAGGTCAGCAGCGCGGCCATATACTCCGGTGCATAGTAGGCCTTGAGATAGGCTGTCCAGAAGGACACCAAGCCGTAGCCCGCGGCGTGGGACTTGTTAAACGCGTAGGACGCGAAGGGCTCGATGGTGCCCCAGAGCGCGTCCATGGCGGACTTGGAGTAGCCGTTTTCTTGCATGCCGCCCCAGAACTTGTCGTACTGCTGGGCCAGCACTTCGGGCTTCTTCTTACCCATTGCCTTACGGAAGCCATCCGCCTCACCGGCCGTGTAGTTGGCGACCTTCTGCGAGATACGCATGATCTGCTCCTGGTAGACGATGAGACCGTAGGTCTCATCCAGGATTTCCTTGAGCGGCTCTTCCAACTCCGGGTGAATTGGAGTGATTTCCTTGCGGCCGTTCTTACGGTCCGCGTAGTCCCAGTGGGCGTTCACACCCATCGGGCCCGGGCGGTAGAGCGCAAGGGAGGCCACAATATCCTTAAAGCCGGTCGGCTTCATGCGCTTGAGCAGCTCCTGCATGCCGCCGGAGTCGAGCTGGAAGACGCCCAGCGTATCGCCGCGCGAGAGCAGGTCATAGACCTTGGAGACCTTGGGGTCGTCGGCATGCAGCTGCTCCAAGTGGATTTCTTCGCCGCGGTTGCGCTTGATGTTTTCAATCGCATCGCCGATTACGGTGAGGTTGCGCAGGCCCAAAAAGTCCATCTTCAGCAGGCCGATGGCCTCGCAGGCCGGGTAATCCCAGCCGGTGATATAAGCGCCGTCGGCCGGGCGCTTCCACATAGGAATGTGGTCCATGAGCCGGACCGAAGCCATAATCACCGCACAGGCGTGCACGCCCGCCTGCCTGACGACGCCCTCCAAGCCCCGCGCCGTGTCATAGATCTTTTTCACATCCGGGTCGGATTCCACCATCTGGCGGACCTCGGCGGCCTCTGAGTAGCGCTCGTGGTCCGGGTCCGTGATGCCCTTAAGCGGAATGTCCTTGGCCATGATGGCCGGCGGCAGCGCGCCGTTGATGCGGTCGGCCATCTGGAAGCCGGGCTGGCCAAAGTGCACCTTGGCCGAGTCCTTAATGGCCTGCTTAGTCTTCACCGTGCCGAAGGTAATAACCTGCGCCACCTTGTCCTCGCCCCAGCGCTCGGCCGCATAGGTGATCATTTCACCGCGACGGCGGTCGTCGAAGTCGATATCGATATCGGGTGCGGACGGGCGTTCTGGGTTCAAGAATCGCTCGAAGAGGAGATCGTGCTCCAGCGGGTCGATATTGGTAATGGTCAGCGCGTAGGCGACGAGCGCACCGGCCGCCGAGCCACGGCCCGGCCCCACACGAATGCCCACGGAGCGCGCGTGCTTAATGAGCTCGGCCACGATGAGGAAGTAGGACGGGTAGCCCTTCATCTCAATAACGGAGATCTCATACTTGGCGCGCTCGATATATTCCTCCGGTATATCCTGGCCGGGGAAGCGCTTTTGCAGGCCCTCCATCACCTCATGGGTGAGCCAGGAGGTTGGGGTGTGGCCCTCGGGGACGTCGGCAATAGGCATGCGATCGTGGGTGTGTTCTTCCCAGATCTCGCCGTAGTCTTGCACGCGCTCGGCAATCCACAGGGTGTTATCGCAGCCATCTGGAATCATATCGTCCCAGGTCTCGCGCATCTGCGCGGCCGACTTAATGTAGTAGCCGGTGCCGCCGAACTTGAAGCGGTCCGGATCCATGAACGTCTTGCCGGTCTGCACGCACAGCATCGCCTCGTGCGCCGGCGCCTGGGACTCCAACACGTAGTGGCAGTCATTGGTCACCAGCGGCGGCAAGTCCAGCTTGCGGCCGATCTCTAGTAGGCCATCGCGCGTGCGCTTTTCGATGTCCAGCCCATGGTCCATCAACTCCAAAAAGAAGTTGTCCTTGCCGTAGATGTCCTGCCACATGGCCGCGGCCTCCAGCGCCTCGTTGAACTGGCCGAGGCGCAGGCGGGTCTGGACGTCACCGGAGGGGCAACCGGTAGTGGCGATGATGCCGTCGGCATGCTCGGCAATGAGCTCGGCATCCATGCGCGGCCACTTGCCCAACTGACCTTCATAGGAAGCAAGCGAGGACAAGGTAAAGAGGTTGCGCAGGCCGGTGGCGTTCTCCGCGATCATCGTTTGGTGGAGGTAGGCGCCGGACGCGGAGACGTCGTCGCGCTTTTGATCCGGCGTGCCCCACAGCACGCGCTTCTTATTGAAGCGAGATTCGGGCGCCATATACGCCTCGATGCCGATGATCGGCTTGACGCCGGCACTGGTCATGCGGCGGTAGAAAGCATCAGAGCCATACATATTGCCGTGGTCGGTCATACCGACGGCCGGCATTTCTTGGCGAACCACCTCGTCGGCCAGCATATCGACCTTGGCCATGCCGTCCAGCATGGAAAACTCGGTGTGGTTGTGCAGGTGGACGAAGGAGGAGTTTTTGGCCATGCGGCTCATCATAGCGGGGCGGTCAAAATGGGCTATTATTTTGTGATGCTCTACACGCTCGCCGCCTACATCATGTGGGGATTTTTCCCCGCGTTCTTTCCTCTCTTGCTGCCGGCATCGCCGCTAGAAATCCTGGCCCACCGCGTGTTGTGGACCGCGGTACTGGTCACGGGATTTTTGCTCCTCGGCGGCCGGTGGCGAGAAATGGCGCGCATGGACAAGCGCACGTGGGGTTGGCTTGCGGCCGCGGGTGTATTCATCACGGTCAATTGGGGCACCTACGTGGTGGCGATTAATAGCAACCACGTGGCCGATGCGGCGCTGGGATATTTCATCAATCCCCTGGTGTCGGTCGCCCTCGGCATGGTGTTTTTGAAGGAGCGGCTGCGGCCGTGGCAGGCCGGCGCGGTGGGCGTTGCGGCCATCGCGGTGCTGTACTTGACGTTCTTTACCGGCCAGGCGCCATACATTTCGCTGCTGCTGGCCTTCAGCTTCGGCTTTTATGGGCTGCTCAAAAAGCAGGTCCGGGTGTCCTCGGCCGTCTCGGTCGCGGCGGAGGCGCTCGTGATGTCACCGCTGGCGGTGGGCTACATCCTGTGGCTAGAAACAAGCGGCCAGGGCACATTCGCCAGCGAGGGAGTCGGCCACGCGCTGCTTTTGGTCAGCGCCGGCTTGATTACCGCGCTGCCGCTCCTCTGCTTTGCGGAGGGCGCACGGACACTGCGCTTATCGACGATCGGCATGCTCCAATACCTCACCCCCATCATGCAGATGCTGTGGGCTCTCTTTGTCACCCACGAGCACTTTTCGACGCACCGCTGGATCGGCTTCGGCATCATCGGCGTGGCGGTGGCGATTTACGTCGCCGACTTGGTGCGCATGGCTAGGAGCGCTTAAGTTCCTCGCGGGCGGCGCGGGCCCGGCGACGCGCCGCCTGTTCCTCTTCTGCCCGCAGCGCCCAGCGCGGCATCACCACGACGAGAAAAATGCCATAGGCACATACGATCCCGGAAAACACCAGCGTCATCGAGGTGCCGCCGGTGACAAGGCCGATTAAAAGCGCGATGCCGGAAACCACCACCGCGACCCACGCGGCGATATAGCCAAATTTGTAGTTGGGCATCCACTGCGAAAAGGGCTGGCGTGAGGACATAGGTCTAGCCTACGCGGTGGTCGTATTCGCAGGCCCGGTATCGACGAGGTCCGGTGGGGGCGGATCCCAAGGGTTAACCCAGCGGACGCCGCGGGCCGTGCGCTCGAAGCGGCCATTGCGCGGCGGGCCGGTGCGGTGGTCGTCATTGCGACCATTGTGATAGGCACAAGCGGTGGTGAGGTTCTTCGCATTGGTCCACCCGCCGCCGGCCCAACTGAAGATGTGGTGAACCTGGCACTCATCGGCAGGCTTATTGCATCCCTTGACCGGGCAGGTGGGATTTTCCGCCGCGGCCATCATGAACTGCTTCCAGGTGGCCCCACGGCGCATGCGGTACAAGTTCACTGGGCCCTCTACGGGGTGGAGCAGGGTGACAAATCCCTCCTCGGCAAGCGCACGCTGGGCCAATTCAGCACCCGTAATCTGCGCGCCATTGGTCATGGTCAACACCACATCGTCGCTGCCATGGGCCACGCCAACCAACTTATCCAGTGGCACCACAACGTTGGTGCGCACGGTTGCGGCGGCGCCGGTACCGGTGCGGAAGAGGGAGGTGACGTCGGCAAGCGAACCGGCATGCTGGTGTAACTCGGCGATGAGTGCGGACGGCCCAGTGATGGACAGCGTCCAGGGTTTGCCGGCGGCGCGGCGGCGCAACCGCACCCCCGGCTTGGGTTCGCGCGGCGCGCGCATCTCGCGCAGCTTTTTGCGAGCACGCCTTTCCATCTCCCGCGTATCGCACGCGATATGGGTGAGCTCGGCGCGCAGGGCCCATGCGCGGGCTTGCGTGGGCGCGCGCCGGGCATGCTTTTCGATGACCGCCAGCGTCGGCAGCGAATGCCGGTTGCGGCGGGCCCCGTCCACCGCGCGGCGTTGGCGGCGGCGAAAGCTGGTGGTCCCGAAGTAGACCTGCGCGAGCTGCGCAATAGTGTCAGCCGTGGCATCGGGCATGCCGGCGGCGGTAAGGTCCGCGGCGGAGGCGTCGGCGGCCTCGGCGAGGAGGTCCATCGCCGAGTTGAGCGCCGCGATATAAGCCCGAATGTGTTCCATGCCCTCGATGCTAAAAGCGCTGGGCGGCCACCGCGCGCCACAGGTCCCAGGAGGGCGATATTAGCTGGGAGGGCGGATGGCGAAGCTGCCCCAGGCGGCGTCCGCGGGTGCGGGTTCGACGGCGGCGACGGAGGGGGTGGAGGCGACGTCGGCAAGCTGGGCGCCCGATCCCCACACCACGGCGGCGCTCACCGCGGTGGGGCGCTGGCCATAGGAGGCATCGATGCGGTCGAAGGCGCGTTGGATGACAGCGGCGCGGTCCTCGCCGGCGGTGGGTTCGGGGACGTCAATGGGGGCGGTGGAGCCGATAAGGATGGCATCCATGCGCGGGGCGGCGGCGACGGCGGCCGCGGCGGCTACGGGTGGCAAATCCTCGTCGAAGGTAACAAGGGCGTAGGCAGGCGCGTCCGGAATGTCGCTACCGGATACGCGCGCAATATACTCCGCGCGCGTCTCGCCATCCGGGCCGAGCTGATCGCCTTGTACTTGCGAAGAGGCCTGGGTCCCTAGGGCGCCAAAAAGCGCGAGCGCGGCCAAGAAAAGCACCGCAAGCACCGCCAGGGCCGCTAGCCGACGCCGCCGGTAGACCTTCCTCATCCCCGCAGAACCTCCAAAGCGTGCTCGAGATCGGCCGGGTACGGCGCTTCAATCTCGAACCACTTGCCGGTGCCGGGGTGGGTAAAGCCGAGCTTTACCGCGTGCAGCCATTGACGCTGAAGCCCAAGGCGCTTAGCCAAGTTGGGATCCGAGCCGTACATTGGGTCGCCCACGCACGGGTGGCCGGTGGCGGACATGTGCACGCGAATCTGGTGGGTGCGGCCGGTCTCTAGGTGCACCTCGATGAGGCTGGCCTCGCGGAAGGCCTCGATGAGGCTGTAATGGGTGATGGCCGCTTTGCCGTCGTCAAGCACGGCGAATTTCCAGCCCGACTTGGGGTGGCGGCCGATGGGCGCATCAACGGTGCCCTCGATGGGATCCGGCAGCCCCTGCACCACGGCGTGGTAGGTCTTTTTCACGCTGCGGTACTTAAAGGCGTGCTTGAGCGCGGAATAGGCGCGCTCCGAGGAAGCCACGACCATCACGCCTGACGTGCCCACATCGAGGCGGTGCACGATGCCCTTGCGCTCGGTCGGCCCGGACGAAGCCACGGTATAACCGGCCGCGCGCAGCCCACCAATCACCGTCGGCCCGTCCCACCCCACGCTGGGGTGCGCGGCCACGCCCACCGGCTTATGCACGCAGATGATATCGGCATCGTTGTAAAGCACGTCCATGCCCTCGACCAGCTCTTCGCGCGGCAGCAACGGCTTTTCTGGCTCCGGCAAAAGCACGGAGACCACGTTGCCGGAAGTCAATCGCTCGGATTTGCCCAGCTCTTGGGAATCGATGGTCACACTGCCCTCGGCGCACAGCTGCGCGGTGGCGCTGCGGGAAAGGCCAAGGAGCTTGGCCAGGGCGGCGTCGGCACGCATGCCTTCTAGGCCTTCAGGAATGGGGAAGCTGCGCATCTGCCTATTCATGCTCGGCCTTCCTTTCCTCCAGCACCATGGCGATAATGAACAGCACCACGCCGCAGGTAATGGCCGCGTCCGCAATATTGAACACGGCGAAAGAGCCGACCGAAATAAAGTCCACCACGTGCCCGAACCAGAAGCCGGGGGCGCGGAAGATGCGGTCAGCGAAATTACCCAACGCACCACCGGCGATGAGCGCTAGGCCCACCGCCTGGCCGGAGTGGGTAATGCGCGGGGCGGCAATGGCCACGCCGAGCACAAAGACCAGCTGGATAGTGGTAAAAAGCCACGTCGATCCCTCCCCGCCCATGGAAAAGGCCGCGCCAGGGTTAAAAAGCAGGGTAAACCGGAACCAATCCCCAATGACCGGCAGGGGCTCGCCCTCCGTAAGGATGGAGAGCATTATTTGTTTCACGGCTTGGTCCACCAGCGCCACGGCGATGACAACCGCGGCGATAAGTCCTGTCTTGCTCCTTCGTTTTTGACTCACCCGCTCTATTCTAAACGGGAGCGTCCGGTATTTTGGTAAGCGTGTTTCGAGTCAAAGTTTTTGCAGCCCTGACCACAGCCGCCGTAGCGCTTACGGCGTGTTCCTATGAAAAGCCGGGACCCGCGGTAGAACAGCCCGTGGGCCTGACTATCGACGCCCCACGCGTCACCGTGGACAATCCCGGCACCGGGGAGAAAAAGCTCCTGGAATACCGCGATATTGACTCCACGCAGGACGTGAACTACCGCGTTACCGAGGGTTTTTCGCAGGACCTGCTCAAAAAGTCCGCGGCCGAGAAGTTTCAGGCCTCCGACGTCGAATCCACCACCACTACCCTGCCGCTATCGGCCAAGGTAGATAAGGCTAGCGAGGACGTTGAAGATCAGCTGCCCGCCACCCGCAATGCGTTCGTCACGGCCGGTGCGCCGGAAACTTCTGGCGACACCGACGTCTCTTCGGCCGAGGGATTTCAATTTGGCTGGCGAGGCCAAAATACCGGCCAGATGAATTCCTTGCGCCTTGCCGCACCCCAGGAGGCCACGGATGAAGCCCGTGGCTCCGTGGAACAGGCAATTATGAAGCTGACGGCCCTGCCCGTGGTTTTCCCCACCGAGGAGGTAGGCAAGGGAGCGAGCTGGACGGTGGATTCGCGCGTTACCGGCGAGTCCACCCTGCTGCAGACCACGCGCTATACGGTCGCTTCCATCGAGGGCGACCAGGTCAAGCTCAACGTAGAGGTAGAACAGCGGCCGTCGCTAGGCGCGCTGTCGTTTGAGGGCCAGGCCCAGGGCACGGAGTTGGAGGACAAGGAGCTCAAGGTTGTGGACTCCAGCACCCAATCCAAGGGCAACATCACGGTAGACCTGAGCAAGCCGCTGCCCGTGGGCGGTGACGTGTCTTTCGACACGAAGGTCATTTATGGCGCCGCCGGCTCGGAGCTGCGCGTGGTGCAGTCGAGCCTGACGGAGCTGAACTTTTCCTAATTACTCGGCCGGTGCCTCAACGGGGGCCTCGGCTGGGGCTTGCTCGGCGCCGGCAGCCGGGGCGTCGCCCTCGGCCGGTGCCGGGGCGGGTGCGGAGGCACCGGCACCGGTATCTGCACACATCTCCGGAACCTGCTCCGGCGGCACGGTGTTTTGGATGAGCGTGCAAGCCCACGCCTTGGAAAGCTTCCAGGTGCCGTCTTCGTACACGAACTCCACCTGGTCAGCGGTCTGCTGCTGGCCGTCAGCGGTGGTGAAGTTCACGGTGGTCAGCACGGACTGCGGGTCGTAGCCCGGAAGCACAGGATCGACGACCTCGAACTCGGCACCGGATTCCTGCTTGGACTGTGCCATGGTGTCAAAGATTTCCGGTGCGGTCTCGCCGCCCTGCACGGTGGCGGTCTTTTCCTGCTCAGAAGCGTTTGGATCAGTGGCCTTGGCCAAGATGGCGTTGAGATCCGCCGGGGATGGCAGCGCTGGGGCGGCGGAATCGCCGTCGGAAGAGGCGGATTCCTGCGCCTCGGTGTTGGCGGCGGCGGTATCGTCCTGCTCGTCGTCGGAAGAGCAGGCGGCCAGGGCGGTGGCCGCGGTCAGTGCGAGGCACGCGGCGCTAAACTTGCGGAATTTCACTTCTAACTCCTCACGTCTGGGTTCTAAACTCCCATCAGTTTACAGCTGCACCAGCCTTTTCCGGGCTGCGCCCGCCGCGTGGGCGGAGATTTCTTTAACCTTGAGTGCATGACCCGACTTGCTTTGATAGCCACCGGTGGCACGATCGCTTGCACCACCGTGGCCGATGGTTCCTTGGTTCCCACCGTCTCTGGCGCGGACCTTGCCGCTGAAATCGACGCCGAGGTAGTGGAGTTTCGCCAGCTCGACTCCTCCTCTATTACTTTGGCGGACCTCGATGAGCTCATTGCGGTGGTCAATGAGCACACCGCGCGCGAGGACATCGGTGGCGTGATCATCACCCATGGCACCGACTCCATGGAGGAAACCGCGCTGGCGTTGGAGATTTTCTGCGCAGGGGCAAAGCCCATCGTGCTTACTGGAGCGCAGCGCGCCTACGATCACCCCGCGGCCGACGGCCCCACCAATCTGCGGGCTGCCCGCGAGCTAGCGGCCAGCGGGCACCCTGGGGTTTTCCTCTGCTTCGGCGGCGAGACCATCCCGGCGCGCGGTGCGCGCAAGCGGCACACCAGTGACCTGCGCGGGTTTGAGTCGCTGCCCGTTCCTGGCACCACCCCGCGTTTGCGTCCTGCCCCGCTGGCGTCGCAGCGTATCGAGATCATCCCCGCCTATCCGGGAGCGGGCCGCCTGCTGGTCGACGCCGCCGTACACTCCCCCGCCTCCGGCCTCATTGTGGAGGCCATGGGCTCGGGAAATATGGGCGAGGAGATGGGCCGCGCGCTTGCCGACGCCCTCCACGCCGGCCTCCCCGTCATCATTTCTACCCGCACCCCCTATGGCCCGACGGCGCTGGCTTACGGTGGCGACGGCGGTGGCGCGAGCCTGGGCAAACGTGGTGCCATCAACGCCGGATGGTTCCGCCCGAGCCAAGCGCGAATCCTGCTCGCGGCGGCGCTGGCCACCGACACCGATCCGGCGGAGCTTTTTGCCCAGGAGGGCTAGCCCTCGCTGGTCAGCCAGTCTTGCCAATCCAGTGAGTCGAGCGGGTCTGCTGGCACGAGCGCGGGATCGTCGGCCGCGAAGGATTTGGTGCGCCCGGGCCCCGTGGCGCGGGTTTCAAAGCGCACGCTGACCACCCCGTGGCCGGCACCTTGAATCCAACCGTGGCCGTAATCAGGGTGGAAAACATCCTGCGTGGCGTGCCACTGGTTATCGGTTTCTTCCTCCACCGTCACCGTAGGCGCTGGTATGGCCGGTGTTGCGTCGTCGCTCACCCCAGTCTCATAGTCCGTATCCGCCGGTGCAGGGCGCACTATTTCGCGGTCGAGCTCCGGAAAAAGCACGTCTTGGCGAGCGGTCTCTAGCCCGGAATAGCTCACCCCTACCAGGCGGATGGGCCCCAGCTCATCGGGGTAGCGGGCGAGTTTGAAGGCGGCGGCGGTGAGCACGGCGGCGTCGTCAGTCGCATAGGGCAAGGTGGTCGAGCGCGATTCGATATGGAAATCCGCCATGCGCAGCTTTACCGTTACGGTGCGCGCGCCGCGCCCATCCTTAAGCAGCCGGCGGTGCGCGCCCTCCGCCGCGCGAGTGATGGCTGCATCGACCTCGGGGGCGGTCTGCAGGTCTTTCGGGTAGGTGTGCTCGGTAGAAATCTGTTTAGAAATTGCGCGCGGCGCCACCTCACGGTCATCAATGCCGCGGGCCAGCTGCCACAGCTGCAGCCCCACCACGCTGCCGATGGAAATCTCTACTTCCTTGCGCGTCATCGCCGCTAGCTGCCCAATGGTTTCTACGCCGATGGACTTGAGCTTCGCGCCGGTCACCGGGCCGACTCCCCACAACTTGTTCACCGCAAGGGGGTGCAGCATATCTAGCTGGCGCTCCGCCGGAATAACAAAGGTGCCGTCGGGCTTCGCTTCGCCCGATCCAATCTTGGCAAATTGTTTGCCCGAGCCCGCCCCAATGGAACACGGCAGACCCGTCTCCTCCCGAATGTGCGCGCGCAGCTCATCCGCCCAGCGCTTGACCTCCTCCGCGCTCGCTCCTTCCAAGGCGGCGGGTTCCATAAAGGCTTCATCGATAGAAAGCTGCTCGATAACCTCCACGTGTTGCGCGATGATGCCAAATACGCGCCGCGAGGCTGCTGAATAGACTGCCCGGCGCGGCTGCACCACCACCGCGCGAAGTCCAACAAGCTGCTGCGCGCGGTACATCGGCATGGCCGAATGCGCACCGTACACGCGCGCCTCATAGGAGGCGCCGGCCACCACGCCGCGCCCGCTGGTACCTCCCACCAGGACGGGACGCCCCTGCAGGGTAGGCCGGGTCAGCTGCTCGACGGAGGCGAAAAACGCGTCCATGTCGATGTGTAGAACCCAGCGTTGCATGCGGCCCAGTCTAATAGGCGCACCTCCACATGCACTCCTGGGTGTTTGCGTGCCGTTAATTAAAGCTTTTATTTCTTTCCATCTTCACGTCACCCACATGCAATATTGCGGCCTTATCTTTTTCGAGGTTATTTCTTGAAGAAAGTATTTCGCTGATTATGAACTCACCCCACGTCATCTTGCGCGGCGTTAAGCGCGAATTCGCCGATAATACGGGCCTCCACGAGACCGATCTAAGTATCAACCGCGGTGAATTCATCTCTATTCTGGGTCCCTCCGGCTGCGGTAAGTCCACCCTGTTGCGCTGCATAGCCGGATTAGAAACGCCTGACGCGGGAACCATCTCCTTCGGAGAGATGGAGGTATTTGGTCCACGAACCAACGTGGCCGTCAATAAGCGCCGGCTGTCTATGGTCTTCCAAGACCTCGCACTGTGGCCGCACATGACGGTGGAAAAGAATATCGAGTTTCCGCTGACCACCCCAGGCAATAAGGTGGCGGCAGGCCAGCGGGCCGAGAAAGTCCGCGCCTGCATGGACATGGTGGGCATCGCTTCCAAGGCGAAGGCGCGGCCGAACCAACTTTCCGGTGGCCAACAGCAGCGCGTTGCCATCGCCCGCGCGTTGGTTTCTAATCCAGATGTCCTGCTTATGGATGAGCCGCTGTCCGCCCTCGACGCCGCGCTGCGCGTGCAAATCCGCGCCGAGCTCACCCAGCTGGCACAGGAGCTGGGGCTGACGGTCATCTACGTCACGCACGACCAAGCCGAGGCACTTGCCATGTCGGATCGCGTCGTGGTTATGAATCAGGGCCATATCGAACAATTCGCGGATCCGGTCACCCTTTACGAACAGCCGGCCACCGATTTCATCGCTGGCTTTGTAGGCACCATGAACCGCCACCCACAGCTGCCCAGCGTGCGTCCAGAAAATCTCACCGTCACCACTGCGGAGGAGGACACCGGCGCCTCCCCGCGCCGGGTCGAGGCGCAGGTTCTTGGCGCTCACTACATCGGTGGGCGCTACGAGTTGCGCTGCGACGTCCCCGGGGCGGAGGAACCCTGGGTGACGTATTCACCGCATCGCTTCACTCGCGGCGAGACCGTCTACCTCAACTATCCATCTTCTCTTTCTGCATAGGAGCCACACATGTTTACCAAGAAGTTCACCGCCACCATCGCCACCACCGCTGCTGGTGCGCTCGCCTTGACCGGTTGCGGATCCGTCGAGGACAGCGCCGATACCGCCACCGACCAGTCCACCTCTTCTGCCGAAAAGTGGCAGGCACCTGAAGGCCTGTCCGGCGAGGTGGATTACTACTCGGCTAACCCGCAGGGGCTTACCGACGCCCTCGTGGAGGCCTTCGAAGAAAAGACCGACGTCCACGTCAATGTTTTTGCCGATACCACCGGCAAGATCACCGCCAAGCTCAAGGCCGAGGAAGCCAACCCGCAGGCTGACGTGGTCTACCTCGCCTCCTGGGCGGCAGCTAGCAAGCAGGAAAAGTCCGGCGCCCTTGAAAAGTACACGCCGGAGGGAGCGGACAAGGTTGTTCCCAAGTGGGCGTCGGAAAGCGGGGCGTTTACCGGCCGCGATGGTTCGGCCCTAGCGCTGGTAACCAACACCAACGTCGTGGACGAGGCCCCGAAGGACTGGGAAGATCTCACCGATGAAAAGTACAAGGACCAAATCATCATGCCGGACCCGCGCGAATCCGGTACCGCAGCCGACCTCATCGCGGCCATGGTGGACCAGTGGGGCGAGGAGAAGACCTGGGATCTCTTTGACAAGCTCTTTGACAACGGCATGATCGTCCAAGGCGCCAATGGCCCAGCGCTGGACCAGGTCACCTCCGGCTCGCGCGGCATTGTCCTCGGCGGCGTGGACTACTCCGCATACTCCGCGCAGAAGAAGGGCGAACCGCTCGAGGTTGCTATCCCAACCTCCGGCACCACGGTTACCCCGCGCCCAGTCATGATCCTCAAGTCCTCCGATAACAAGGAAGCTGCAGAGGCATTCGTGGACTTCATGTTCTCCGATGAGGCGCAGGAGATCTCGGCCGCCAAGAACATGATCCCGGCCAATAAGGACATCGCTCCAAAGAATGGCCCGAAGCTGGATGAGATTAAGACCCTCAACGATGACCTCGATGGTCTGGTTTCTCAGTCCAAGGACATCAAGGAAACCTTTGCCAAGCGCTACCTGAAGTAACCGATGAGCTCCACCACCACTCCCCAACGTCGCCTTGGGATCTACGGGGTCCTTCTCATCTTGCTTGCCCTCGTCGCCGCGCCGCTAGCCTCCGTGCTGGTCAACGCGGCCGTGGGCTACCACGATGAGCCCTCAGCCCTAGGCAGCATTGTCCAACCGGGCATGCTACGCATCCTTGGCAATACCATCTTGCTGTCCGTGCTGGTCGTGGCTTTTGCCACGCTCATGGCCGCGCCGCTCGCCTTCCTCCGTTCGTGGACGCGGTTTAGCAGGGCCAATTGGATCGAGATCGTCATCATGATCCCGTTTATGACCCCACCCTTTGCGGCAGCGATGGCGTGGATGGATTTCACCCGCCGCGGTGGTGTGGCCGAGATGCTGCTCGGCCACGGCGCCGGCAAACTCGCCCACGATGCCATCTCCTCGGTGTGGGGCATGGCCTTCATCATGGCCGCGGAGCTTTTCCCTTTCCTATATCTCATCCTGCGCACCTGCCTCAATTCCATTCCGGCGTCCACGCTGGAGATGGCACAGATAGCCGGCGCGAGCCGCTGGCAACAAGCCGTGCGCATCATCGCTCCGAACATAATCGGCCCCTTTTCCCTTGGCGCGCTGATTATCTTCATCAAGGCCGCCGGCGAGTTTGGCACCCCAGTCACGCTTGGCAACGCCATTGGCTACAAGGTGCTCGTCTCCTCCATCTATGAAGACGTCACCATCGACCCCCTCGATTTTTCCAGCGCCGCTGCCTCCTCGTCGGTGCTCTTTGCCATCGGCGTGGCCGCCTGGGCTTTCCAACAGTGGATTTCACGCCACGACCTCTCCGGCGGTGGCCGAGTAAGCCGCCCCGTACGTATCCGCCTCGGCTCGGTCGGCACCGTCTTCGGCGCTGTGGTGACCGCAATAATCTTCATGGCCGCGGTGGTCATCCCCTACCTTTCCATCACCTTGGCCGCGATGACCATTCTGCGCTCGGCCCCGCCTACGCCTAATAACCTGACCTTCGATTACTTTTCCATCGTTGTGCAGATGCCCACCGCTCAAGAGGCACTTGTTCGCTCCATCGGACTAGGCGCCCTTGGCGCGACCACCGCCGTTGCTCTCGGCGTGCTCGTCACGGTGCTCACCCGCCGCCAAAGCACCATTGCCGCAAAATTCAGCGATTTCTTGGCCATCGCCCCCGACACCGTTCCCGGCATTGTCCTGGCCATTGGATTTATTTTGCTGTGGAACTCTCCCTGGCTGCCATGGTCGCCCTACGGCACGATGGGCATGCTAGTTATGGCCTTCACCGTGCTCTTTTTGCCCATGGCCATCCAAAACATCAAGGCTTCAGCAGAGTCCGTCTCCCCTACCGTCTACGAGGCCGCTGCAATTTCTGGCTCCTCCACTCTGCATACCTTTGGGCGCATCACCCTGCCCCTACTTGCCCCTGGCATCTTCGCTGGCTGGCTCCTCGCCTTCTTCGTAGGCATCCGCGAGCTGGTCATGTCCTCACTCATTCGCCCGAGCCAAGTCAACCTCTTGGCTCCGTGGATCATGAACCAATTCGATCAAGGCCACCGTGCCGAGGCCATGGCCATGACGCTCATCGGCGTCGGAACCTCCACCGTTGTCTTGGTAGCTATCACCTGGTGGCAAAACCGAAAGGCCGCACATGCCCGCTAGCATTTTTGTCTTTGCCGATCTGCACCTAGGCCGCCCGGGCGCCCCTGGGCTGGACTGGGCCCTGCAAGAACTCGAAGTTGCCGCCAATAGTGGAGCCACGGCGTGCGTGTGCTTGGGCGATATCATCGACCGCAACGCTGAGGCGTCCGAATTCGTGCCCCAGGCCCGCGCCGTAATGGCCCACGCTGCCACACTGTTCGGCGAGGTCCACTTCATTTCCGGCAACCACGATACCCACCACAATCTGGACTTCCCGCCCGAGGTCACGGTCCACGGCACGCAGGTGCACTCCTTTCGCATAGGAAACACCACGGTTCTAACCGCAGCGGTGGCCACCGATCCGGACCCGCGCCGACTCCAGCTTCCGCCGCGCCCGAGCGACGGCCCCGTCCTCGGCCTCCTACATTCTTCCGTCACCGGTGAGTTTTCTAAAGGCACCTGCCTGCCGCTTTCCGTGGCTGAGCTACAGGCCAGCGAGGCCGATGCCTGGATCCTTGGGCACGTCCACACCCCGCACACGCTTGCCGACGCCCCCTTCATCGGCTGGGTCGGCATGGGCCACGGCTTACTCTTCCACCCCGATACGTGCCACGTCACACGTTTGCCTAGCTAGATCCGTTCCCCACAAAGTGCCACCACACACTTGCTTGCATGCAAGCTTGCATGCAAGATGGATGCATGTCCAATGAACGAATGCAGCCCGCCGCGGAGCGCGCCTATGACTTCGTCAAAGAGAAGATCATTGACGGCTCCTTCGAGCCCTCGCAGATGCTTTCCGAGGCCTCCCTGGCTACCGAAATGGGAATTAGCCGCACCCCGATGCACGAGGCTTTCCTGCGCCTAGAGGTCGAAGGCTTTCTACAGCTCTACCCCAGGCGGGGTGCGCTCATCGTGCCGATCAGCCCGCAGGAAATCCGCGAGGTTTATGAGGCACGCTTGCTCGTGGATAGGCACTGTGCTGAAAAGATCTGCGCAATGTCTGATGCCGAGCGCGCGGACATCGCTGATCAGCTAGATGCGACCATCGCGGAGCAGGACACTGCGTTGGATGGTGCAGACCTGCATGCCTATACGCACCTAGATGCACGTTTCCACCAGATCATCATGGATGGCGGTGCCAATAGCCTGCTGGCCGGGCTGGGACACCAGCTGCGCGAACGCCAGCAGCGTTTTACCGCCACGGCCATTGGCCGCAACGTGGCCCGCGCCCGCACCTTCGTGGATCAGCACCGCACGCTTGCCGATGCCCTCCGCACCGGCGACCTCGACGCCTACCTTTCCGCATTGGACACCCACCTAACCAACTCGAGGAATCAACTATGACCGAAAAGTTTGCCAAACACTCATGGTTTCCCGTCGCTGGCAGCATGGTCGCTGTCGCGTGGGGCGGCAATGAGTTCACCCCTCTCCTAGTTATGTACCGCGAGGAGTCACACTTCTCGCAGGTCACCGTCAATGGCCTCTTGGCCGCCTACGTACTCGGCATCGTGCCGGCGCTGCTGATTTCTGGCCCGCTTTCGGACTACATTGGCCGCCGCCCCACGATGCTGCCTGCCGCGCCACTATCGCTGCTCGGTTCCTTCCTTTTGTCCATCGCACCGAACGAGCCACTCGTTATCGCCGTGGGCCGCATCATGTGCGGCTTGGCTTTGGGCATCGTCATGGCGGTCGGCTCCACGTGGGTGGCAGAGCTCATCACCCGCGCAGGTGGCGATCCCGCTGCCGGCCCGCGCCACGCCTCGATGTGCCTGACCTTAGGCTTCCTCATCGGCGCCGGCCTCGCATCGGTGCTGGCCCAGTGGGGTCCGTGGCCGACCCACTTGGCGTATATCCTGCACATCCTCCTCACCGTTGCCACCGCTATCTGGCTGATGAAGACCCCGGAAACCCGCCCGCCGCGTGGCGCTACGGTAAAAGACACCTTCCTTGACTTAAGCATCCGCGACATGCTGCGCATGCTGCACATTCCCTCCGCAGCGCACCACCGCTTCGTGCGCATTGTTCTGCCGGTCGCCCCGTGGGTCTTCGGCTGCGCTGGCGCCGCCTATGCCCTCCTGCCCCAGCTTCTGTCCGAGTCCGCTGGCGATGCCCCCATCGCTTTTTCCGGCCTGATGACCGTTATCACCTTGGGCTGCGGCGTTGGCATCCAGATGCTCGGCAAGGTTATCGATACCAGCCGCTCGGCCCGCGCATCCGCAGTCGCCATGGGCGTTATCACCGTGGGCACCATCCTCGGCGCGGTTGCCTCTCATACTCGGTCGCTGCCGCTCGGCATCGCCGGTGCCGCTGTCATGGGTGCAGGCTACGGCCTCGCCCTTGTCGCCGGTCTCTCCGAGGTCCAGCGCATCGCCCGCGCCGAAGAACTCGCCGGCCTCACCGCCGTGTACTACTCGGTCTCCTATACCGGCTTCTTTATCCCCATGGCCTTCAGCGCACTCGCGCCGCTGCTCGGCTTTACCACCCTATTCCTCATTGGCGCCGTGCTTGCACTGTGCTGCCTCGTTAACGTGGTCCTCGGTTGGCGCGCTCACCTGCCCGGCCCGGTCCGTTAAGTCCTATCACTCATAAAAATTGCCCAGCCGCTAAGGCTGGGCAAATACTTTTAGGTGGCGGCTAAGGCGCTACTGCTTAACGACGGTAGCCTTAACCCCCTTCACCACCTCGTGCACGTCCACACCATCGAGTGCCTCGGTGGTCACCTGGAAATCGGTGGCGAGCACTTCACCGGCGATGTGGTCGGCGTGACGCTCCGCCCAGGCCTTCTTCTCCTCTGGGACAGAGAGCACGGCCGCGATGCGGTCCGAGACCTCGAACCCAGAAGCCTTGCGGGCATCCTGCAGGCCACGGATAACGTCCGCCGCCCAGCCTTCGGCCTCGAGCTCTTCGGTCACCTCGGTATCGAGTACTACCAGGCCGTCGAGGCCTTCGATACGCGCGGTCGACTTCGGATTCGCTGCCTGCAGGCGCTCGGTGTACTCATCCGGGCCAAGCACGATATCGCCGTCCACTACAACCTCGTCGTCGCGGCGCTCGTAGTTGCCCGCCTTGAGGTTCTTGATGGCGCGCTGCACGTCCTTGCCCAAGCGCGGGCCGGCGACCTTCGCATTGCAGACAACCTGGAAGGTGCCTACCGAATCGACGTCGTCAGTAAGCTCAACTTCCTTGACATTGACCTCGTCGCGGATGATATCGGCGAAGTCCGCCAAGCGCTGCGCCCCATCGAGAGCCACCGTCAGCTTCGGCAGCGGCAAGCGGTTGCGCAGCTTATTGGACTTGCGCACCGAGGATGCAGCCGAAGCGACCGCGCGGGTCGCATCCATTGCAGACACCAGATCTGCATCGGACGGGTAGTCCGCAGCCTGCGGGTAATCCGCCAGGTGCACCGAACGCTCACCGGTCAGTCCACGGTAGATAACCTCTGCCACGTGCGGCAGCAGCGGTGCCACCACGCGAGTCACGGTCTCCAGAACGGTGTACAAGGTATTAAACGCCTCAGGATTGGCGTCCTCGCCCTCCCAGAAACGATCGCGCGAGCGACGGACGTACCAGTTGGTCAGGACGTCGGCGAACAGGCGTACTTCTTCGGTTGCCGTGGCGATATCGGTATCGGCAAGCGCCGCGTTGACATTGGCCACGACGTCATGGGTCTTGGCCAAGATATAGCGGTCCAAAACATGCGTGGAGCTGGTGTCGAACTTTGCTTCCTTTTCTGCGTAGAGCTGCAGGAAGGTATAGGCATTCCAGATAGGCAGGATAGCCTGGCGCACGCCCTCGCGAATGCCCTGCTCGGTCACGATGAGGTTGCCTCCGCGCAGGATAGGCGAAGACATCAGGAACCAGCGCATGGCATCCGAGCCATCACGGTCAAAGACCTCGTTAACGTTCGGATAGTTGCCCTTGGACTTAGACATCTTAAGGCCATCGTTGCCCAGCACGATGCCATGGGCCACGACCTTCTTGTACGCCGGGCGATCAAAAAGCGCGGTGGACAGCGCGTGCATCACATAGAACCAACCACGCGTCTGACCGGAGTACTCCACGATGAAATCGGACGGCGAGTGGGTCTCAAACCATTCCTTATTCTCGAATGGGTAGTGCTTCTGCGCAAAGGGCATCGAGCCGGACTCAAACCAGCAATCCAGCACGTCTGGCACGCGGCGCATCATCGACTTACCGGTCGGATCATCCGGGTTCGGGCGCACCAACTCGTCGATATGCGGACGGTGCAGCGACTCCGGACGAACTCCGAAATCGCGCTCCAGCTCATCCAAGGAGCCGTAGACATCCATGCGCGGATAGTTGTCATCATCGGACATCCACACTGGGATAGGCGCACCCCAGTAGCGGGTACGGGAGATATTCCAGTCGCGCGCGCCCTCGAGCCACTTGCCAAACTGGCCATCTCGGATATGCTCCGGCAGCCACTCAATCTCCTTATGATTAAGCTCCACCATGCGATCGCGGAACTCGGTCACCTTTACGAACCAGGCCGGCAGCGCCATGTAGATAAGCGGCTCGCCCGAGCGCCACGAGTGCGGATAGGAGTGCTCGATGGTTACGTGGCGCACCACTCGCCCAGCAGCCTTCAAGTCCTTGATGATGTCCTTATTCGCATCAAAGACCAGCTGGCCCTCATAAGGCGGAACCTGCGAGGTGAACTTGCCGTCCTCGTCCACTGGGATAACCAGCTCGATGTCGTACTGGTTGGTGGTATTCATGTCGTCTTCACCAAACGCAGGAGCCTGGTGTACCACACCGGTGCCGTCCTCAGTGGTGACGTAATCAGCGATCAAAACCTGGTAGGCATTGCGCAGATCCGGGAAGAAGCCGAAGATAGGCTCATAGGTAAAGCCCTCGAGTTGCGCGCCGGTAAACGTCTCCAGCACCTCGGCCTCCCCTAGTTCCTTCTCCAAGGTGGCCAGCAGGTTTTCCGCCATGATGAAGGTACGGCCAGCGAAATCGCCCTCCGTAGCCTTAAAGAGCACGTAAGTAACCTCTGGATGAACCGCCAAGGCCTCGTTCGAAGGCAAGGTCCAGGGGGTGGTGGTCCAGGCGAGGAAAGAGGCGTCGGCAAGCGCAGGGTGCTCCGCCAACGTCTTTTCTGCCGCGCTTCCCTCGCGCGCGCCCTCTACTGGGAAGGTAACGGTTAGGGTCGGATCCTGGCGCATCTTATAGGAATCGTCCAGGCGGGTCTCCTGATTGGACAAAGAAGTGTGCTCCGCCCAAGAGTACGGAAGAACTCGGAAGCCCTTGTAGATAAGGCCCTTGTCATAAAGCTCCTTGAACGCCCACATGACCGATTCCATGTAGTTGATATCCATGGTCTTGTAGCCGTTGTCAAAGTCCACCCAGCGGGCCTGGCGGTTGACGTACTCTTCCCACTCGTCGGTGTACTCCAGCACGGACTTGGCGCAGTATTCATTGAACTTTTCCAAGCCCATGTCCTCGATCTGCGCCTTTTCAGTGATACCCAACTGCTTTTCCGCCTCCAGCTCGGCGGGCAGACCGTGGGTATCCCAGCCGAAGACGCGAGGTACGTAATTGCCAGCCATCGTGCGGTAGCGCGGGACAATATCCTTCACATAACCGGTCAGCAGGTGGCCATAGTGCGGCAAGCCGTTAGCGAATGGGGGGCCATCATAAAAGATGTACTCGGGGCAGTCCTTGGTCTTTTCTAGCGAAGCCTGGAAGGTATCATCCTGCTTCCAGTACTTCTGGACTTCCTCTTCCATATCTGGGAAGCGGCTGGAGCCGCCGGTCATATCGACCTTGGGGTAAATCTTTTTCGCCATAATTATCCTTCACTCTTAACACGGTGCAGGGACGCGCCTTAAAGGCTCGCGGTACCACCCTGCTTGAGCCTAAAGGCTCCGCTTCGTTTCGGTGAAGGAGTTGACGGTCCCACCCGTTCAGTTCTACTGGGCCACACTGGCTGTTCTTCTGAATTGCTCCCCGGTGATGGCCGGATCACTGCGTGTAGGCCACAGTATAGCGCCCCAGAATCTTCGTGCACAAGAAGTTATCCACAGGCTAAAAACTTTCCCTTGTGGGGGCTTGCGCGGGGAAATACATTGTGAGTCGTGAACGCGTTAGATACTTACCTCGCAGCCATGGCACCCGGGATGGACATCGTCCTCGGGTGCGCAGGCATGTCTGAGGACGACCTCTGCGCGCGTGGCGCCGCTGAAAAGACGGCCCGCGAGTTGGCATTGTTAAAAGAGGCGTACTGCGGCACGACCAAGTTCACTAGGAAGCGTCGTCGTGCTATTGAAGGAGCTCAGCACAATGGGCATTCCATCGTAGCTTTGTCCATCATTGAAAAGTATGCGCGCAAAATGCCCACGCTTTTCGACGCATGGGTCCTCCGCGAACAGCTATGCACCACCAAGGCCACAGCAGCGGCACTAGAAAAGCTGGCGCAATCCAAGGTTCCGAAGAAAAAGCGCAAGATAAAGCCTGGTATACGCATCATCCGCCGCAAGGATGCGCCGTGGACGTTAGCTATCGACGGCTCGTCTTCGTTTATTGCAGACCTCCACGCGGCGGTGGAGAACCAGGATAAAAAGCCACTGAATGTGGTGGAAGATACCTTCTTCGGCAACGATACGGCGCAACGAAGCACGGTGGTAACCAATGTCATCGTGCGCTTGGAAGACTACGTGCGCATCGTCAACGGTGATGGCGAGGAAATCACCTTGCAGATGACCAACGGAGCAACGCTTACGGGAGCGCAGTATGTGCGCCGCACGCTCAAGGAGCATGGGCTCATTACTCTGGTGAGCCCCTATGAAGGCGCGGTGAACCTGTACCGCACGGAGCGCTTCGCCAATGCCAAGCAGCGGTTGATGGCGGGCGCGGAAAATCCGGTATGCCCATGGCCGCGGTGCGCTAAGCCTGCCGACGAATGCCAAATTCACCATTTGGAGCCGTGGTTGCACGGTGGATTGACCAATATCGCGAACTTATCCACAGCCTGCGCGTACCACAATGGCGCCAACGATGACGATCCCAATGCCCCGCCGCTGCGCGGGCGACTTGCCCGAACCAACGGACGGATTCGGTGGCAACCGCCCGATTGCTAGAACCCGACTGCGGAATAAGGCGCCTCGTGCGCCTTGTTGGCATGCCTGCAACCGAAAGCTTTGGGTCTCGCGGCGTTAGTCCTCGCGGAAGGCTGCGCGCAGCGCCTCCTCCTCGGGGGATTCAGTTGCCTGAGCTTTGTCGGCGCGATGTTTATGCGCCCAGTCCAGGATGAAGCACACGAGTCCGATGCCGGCGGCGGCAAAAACGATATACAACGACCAGTCGGCTCCCGAGATAACGAAGTTGACCAAGGCCACGAATGCCACGAGGGCAAGGACTAAAGCGGCAACGAGCACAGTGGTTCCTTTCGGTAAGAGCGGGCTAAGGCACGACGGTCTAAAACAACAATAGCGCCCCCGCCGCGGTGGCGGGGGCGCTAGGAAGAACGGGGCGCGGCTTAGTTGTTGCCAGCCTCGCCGTTCGGTGCGGCGGTGCCGCGGGTAGCCAGCTCTTCCAGCTGAGACTCCAGCAGGGTCTTCAGGCGGGTGCGGTACTCGCGCTCGAAGGTGCGCAGCTCGGAGATGCGAGCCTCCAGTGCGGTCTGCTGCTGCTTGACGGTGTTCATAACCTCGGTGTGCTTGCGCTCGGCATCGGCCTGCAGGGACGCGGCCTTCTCCTCAGCCTGACGGATTTGCGCCTCTGCGCGGGAGGAAGCATCAGACTCGGTCTGCTTTGCCTTAGCCTCAGCGTCAGATACCAGCTTCTTGGAGCGGGAATCTGCATCTTGCAGCTGGGCGTCGTACTTCTTCTGGGCGTCGGCAAGCTGTGCCTTGGAGCGGGAATCTGCATCGCTCAGCTGCTTCTCGGCTGCAGTGCGTGCCTCGGACAGCATGGACTCGGACTCCGCACGAGCCTCGGAGGTCAGGCGGTCTGCCATCTCCTGTGCCAGACCCAGAACGCGGGCAGCCTGCATGTGGGTTTCCGGGGTAGCCAGGCCATCGGCGGTCTGTGCAACACCAGCGCCTGCGATACCCGCTGCCGCTGCACCAGCCTTGGAGGAACCAGCTGCGGAAGCGGACTTCTTCAGCTCGTCGTTTTCCTTCTTGGAAGCCTCGAGGTCCTTCTTTGCCTGGGCTGCCTCGGCGCGAGCTGCCTCGGCGTCCTTCTTGGCCTGAGCAGCCTCCTCGCGGGCTGCCTTCAGGTCTGCAGAAGAGGAAGCAGCAGCGGAGCCAGACGCCTGCGCCTTGGAAGCCTCAGCCTGGGCAGCCTTAACCTGCTCCTGTGCCTTCTTGGTCTCTTCCTTGGCACGGGAAACCTCGGACTTGGAGTCCGCCAGCTTGGTTTCGTACTCGGCGCGCAGCTTAGCCTCAATCTCCTTGCGCAGCGCAGCCTCATCGGTGCGGGTGGAAGCCGCAGTTGCGGTACCAGCAGCACCGGCGCCAGCACCCGCCTTGGCCTGGGAGTTCAAATCGCTAACCTGCGCCTGCAGGTCATCGTTCTCATCCTGCAACTGGGCAAGGGCGTCCTCTACGAGGTCGAGGAACTGATCCACCTCGTCTTCGTTGTAGCCGCGCTTGCCAATCGGCGGCTTGCTGAACGCGACGTTGTGAACATCAGCTGGTGACAGTGGCATGTCTTCTCTTCCCCTTCAGGTTGGTACAACCCCGGAGCTTCCAGGGCCTTAGGAGTGCGGTTCAGGTCTAACTAAACCTTCCCCACAAAGGTACATGTGGTTCATAATACGGGTTATCGCGATTTATCGTAACCAAACGCCCACAATAATCGACGCCCCGCCGAGTCTCAACGTTTACCACAGGTTTCGAGGCGACGGGGGTGCTAAGTCAGGAAAAGTATCCGCAAGATCATTGTGAGTATCGAGAGCAAGACGAACAGCACAAGCACCGATACATCAAGCGCTACGCCACCCATTTGCAGGGGCGGGATCAGGCGGCGCAACGCCTTGACCGGCGGATCCGTAATCACAAACAGAGGCTCCGCTACAACCATGAACCAGCGTGGAGGGTTGAACTGCCGCGAGAAGGACTGGATCATCTCAATAATGATGCGGGCGATGAGCACCCACGTATAGATCCGCACGAGCAGGATAAGAATAATTCCGAGTTGTGTCACAATAACCGAGCCTATCGAATAAACCCCCGCGGGTGCCCAATCGGCACTCCACGGGGGCTAAATGAACCGCGCCGCTTAGCGCAGGCCTGCGGCACGCTCGAGCTCGTGCTTTGCAATGTCCGCAGACTTCGGCACGATGGAAAAGACCTTGCGCTCAGTGTCCATGCCCTTGGTGAGGTTGAGCATACGCCCCTCCAGGCCGAAGCAGAGGCCGGCAGCGAAGTCGATGAAGCGCTTGGCGGTGGCCTTTTCGGCGTCGGTAAGCTCGAAGACCACGGCATCGCCGTCGCGGAAGGGCTCGCCTACCTTGGCGGCGTCATTGAAAGACGTCAGGGAAATAGCCACGATGGTCGGGACGAATTCCTCCTGTACCGGGGCCGGCTCGTAGGACTGCGGGGCGCGGCGAGGTGCGTAGGCCGAGGAGCTATTTTCGGAGTAACGCGGCTCCTCGTTGTAGTAGGCATCGTCTTCTTCGATGTCCACCGGGCCCAGCCCGAAGAAATCCTTCGTCTTATCAATGAATGACATTTTTGGGTCTCCCTCTGACCTAAATTTGTACAAGTCTAAACGCGTAAAATGTGTCTGGTGTGACTCATGTGATTTACGCCGTGAAATGCGCTTTTGCGATGTTTTTAACCTACTGGCCGCGGCCCCATGATACTGGTTCCGACACGCACGATATCACTGCCCGCAGCAATTGCCTCGGCCATGTCCGCACTCATGCCAGCAGAGAACTTCAGCGGTCGATTGAGCTCAGACGATAAGCGATCTACCTCTCCGCGGACGTTTCGGAATACCTCACCAGCATCGGCATCAAGAGGCGGAACTACCATGAGTCCGGCAAGTTCCAAGTGCTGCGCGTCTTCTACGGCACGCACGACCTCATCGAGTACGTCTGGAGTTACACCACCACGAGCCCCATCGCCGTCGACGGAGACTTGGATGAAAACTGGCAGATTACCTTCGCGCTCGCCTCGTTCCTTGGCTAAGGAAACGCCTCGCTCCAGTGCGTGGGCGAGTTTGAGGGAATCAAGCGAATGCACGCTGGCCGCCCATCGGGCTACATGGTTGGCTTTCTTGGTCTGGATTTGGCCAATCATGTGGAAACGCAGCTGCGGCAGCTCAGCGGCCTTGGCACGGGCCTCTTGTTCCCGGTTTTCGGCGACGTCGGTAACTCCTAGATCTGCCAGCAGGGAAATATCCGCAGCTGGGTGAAATTTCGTCACCGGCAACAGCTGCGGCGGTTTCCGCCCTGACTGCGCTGCTAGCCTTTCAATCTCGGCACGGGTGTCCGATAGGTTGTGTTCTAGCTGTGCCTTTCGGTCTGACATTACTTAGCCTCCAACCAAATTAGTCCAGCCTGGCGGCCGGTGGTTCCTTCGCGCCGATAGGAAAAGAAGTCTTCGTCTTCAATGGTGCAGCGCGGGTCGGATTCAATCGCGGTGATACCTAGCCCCATGAGCTGGCGAATCAGCCCTGCGCGCACATCGATGCCCCACGTGCCCTTCGACGTCCGAGTCTTGGAGCCGGGCAGGCGACGCTCGACGTCAGTGGCCATTTCCTCGGGCACTTCATAATTCTTTCCCGAAGCAGCCGGCCCCATAACCACCTGAATGCGCTCGGGCTGTGCGCCAAGCTTCTGCATTTCGCGCACGGTATTGACCACAATGCCGTTGCGGGCGCCCAAGCGGCCGGCGTGGGCGGCAGCAATGACGCCAGCGGCGACGTCGACAAGCAGCACCGGCGTGCAATCCGCAACGAGAACGCCTAGCCCGAGGCGTCGCTGGGTGGTGACAATTGCGTCTGTGGCTGGCACGGGCTCGTCCTGTGGACCATCGACGACGGTGACGGTATTGGTGTGCAGCTGTTCCATCCACACGATGTCGTCCAGACCGGTCACGCGCTTCAGGCGCTCGCGGTTAGCGGCAACCGCGGCGGGGTCATCGCCAACATGGTGCCCCAAGTTGAAGGAGTCGTATGGAATGGCAGACGCCCCGCCAGCACGGCTAGTAAAAACCATGCGGACGGGGCGTGTGGTGCGATGTTCCTCGTTTACTGGCATGCACACCAGCGTAGCGCTTTGCGCTTAGCGCATGAAGGAAGGCACGTCCAGATCGTCGTCGCCGTCATCGTCACGACGCTGCGACGGGCGGGACAAACGGTAGTCATCGCGGCGCTCCTCGCGGGAGAAACGGTCAGAGTTGGTGAACAGACCGCTAGATTCTGGGCGACGCTCCTCGGCAGGACGCTGCGGGGTGTAGCGCTCTCGCTCCTGGCCGGCGCGCGGCTCGTAGGAGTGGCGCGGGGAGTAGTCATCCTGTGCCGGCTGAGCGGCAGCAGGCTGCGCCGGTGCCGGGGTGACGGGCTCTGCGGTCTCGCGCTGGCGATTGTCAAAAAGGGAGCCGGGCTTGCGCTGTTCCTGCTGCGGCTGCTGCGCAGCGGCCTGGGTCATATTGGCCTCGGCATCGAAACCGGTGGCAATAATGGTGATGCGGATTTCATCGCCCAGGGTGTCATCGATGATGGTACCGAAGATGAGGTTGACGTCTTCGTCAGCGCGCTCTTCCACCATGGAGGCGGCGGCGTTTACTTCGTGCAGGCCAAGATCGGAGCCGCCGGCGATGGACAGCAGCACGCCCTTGGCGCCTTCCATCGTGGATTCCAGCAGCGGGGAGTTAATGGCTTGCTCAGCAGCGGTCATGGCGCGGTTATCACCGCGGGCGGAACCGATACCCATGAGCGCGGAGCCAGCGTCAGACATGACGGAGCGGACGTCCGCAAAGTCGACGTTGATCATGCCCGGGATGGTGATCAGGTTGGTAATACCCTGCACACCATTGTGCAGCACCTCATCGGCAGCGCGGAAAGCCTCAACGATGGAGAGCTCTTCCCCACCGAGCTGCATCAGGCGATCGTTCGGGATGACGATGAGGGTATCGCAGACCTCGCGCAGCTCCTCAATGCCGGCCATGGCCTGGCGGGTACGGCGAGCGCCTTCGAACTTGAACGGGCGGGTGACAACACCGACGGTCAGCGCACCCATTTTCTTCGCGATAGACGCCACGACTGGAGCAGCACCGGTGCCGGTGCCGCCACCCTCGCCGGCAGTCACGAAGACCATATCGGAGCCCTCGAGGGCGTCTTCAATTTCGGACTTGTGATCTTCCGCGGAGGTCTTGCCTACCTCAGGGTTAGCGCCGGCACCGAGGCCGCGGGTGGCCTCGCGACCAATGTCGAGCTTGGTGTCCGCATCGGAGAAGATGAGGGCCTGGGAGTCAGTGTTGATGGCGACGAACTGAACACCCTTGAGGCCTTCTTCGATCATGCGGTTCACGGCGTTGACGCCGCCACCGCCGACGCCGACGACCTTGATATCCGCGAGATTGTTATTGGAAGAGATCATGTGAGTTGGTCTCACCTTTCGCTACTTTAAGTCTGCACGTGCATTAAACGAGGAATGTAATGCGCTCCGCCGAAGGCGAATCGCGTTCCTTTCCATCTTTAACGACAGCGGTGTAATTTTCACGCACATTTTCCGCGTGTCGAGACCCTCAAGTTCCACTTTAGGGTTGCTCACCTGCGGTTTTATAAGTCACACCCGCATCATCCGCCCCACGGTTCAGGCACTAAAAAGAGCCCGTGCAGCGCACACGCCTAAGCGGTGCTGCACGGGCCCACAAGAGCGATAAAGGCACCTGCGGGGGCACCCGTCGCCCTATCCGCGGGTGGTGACCAACTCAGGGTTGGAAATATTCCACTCGCGGCCTTCCATCTTCAACACGGTGGCGAAGGCATGCGCCTTGTCCTCATCGTTAGAATCGCTGGCACCCCAGAAGATGCGCCGGTCATCTTTGGTGGTGAAAGTCAGCGAATATTCGCCCGCCACTTCCAGCTTTGCTACTTGGTTGCGGACGTCGTCGGAAAGCGCTGCAATCGCTCGCACCGCATCCTGGGTTTGCGGGGAGCCGCTATCGACGGAGCCCGTCACCTCAACCGCGCCCGCGGGAGGCTCAGCGGAGGTAAATTCCTCGCCTTTATCATCGATCAGGTAGGGCTTATTATCGCGCTTTACAAACGCCACGGCCTTGTGCTCGGCCACGTTGATGGTCAAGGTCGAAGGGAAATCGCGAGAGACTGTCACCGAATCGACCCAGTCCAATCCAGCAACGCCGGAAGCTGCCTCACGCGCGTTAACGCGCAGCAAATTTTCGCCCTTGGGAACCCCAGAGGCTTCCTCCACCTGCGCGGGATCGAGCTGGTGGACGCCTTCGACGTGAAAATTGCGTACCTTCAGGACGGGAACTGTCCACATCACGGCGGCCGCTATGACGGCCACGGCGACAATTGCGGCGATGACCCCAGCGATGAGCTTTGCGGAGACGCGCACTAGCTTGCCCGCAATTCATCGAGGATTTCCGCCGCCACCATGGTTACCGAGCCAGCACCAATAGTCAGCACCACATCGCCCGGCTCCACCACCGACACGACGTCGCGGGCAGCGGCGGAAAAATCCGGCTCGAAAATAACCTGCATATCAGCGGGCATCTTATCGGTAATGATGCGGGAGGTAATTCCCTCCACGGGCTGTTCGCGGGCGCCGTAGATGTCGAGGACCACGGCGGCGTCGGCAAGCGAGAGTGCTTGGGCAAACTCGGCGTCGAATTCCATGGTGCGTGAGTACAGGTGCGGCTGGAAGCAGGCGATGACGCGCCCGCCGTGGCCTTCCGCCTCGACCTTGGCGCGTGCGGCCCGCAGCACTGCCGCAACCTCGGTGGGATGGTGCGCATAATCATCAAAGACCCGCACGGGCTTGCCCTGCTTGTCGACGCTCCCCCGGTACTCAAAGCGCCGGCGCACACCGCTAAAGTCAGCCAATCCCTCGGCGATGGCGGCTGGAGCGCCACCGGAGAGCACGCCGGCGATCAAGGCGCCCATGGAATTGAGCACCATGTGGTGGCCTGGGATCTGCAGCTCGTAGCGCACGGTTTCAGAAACGCCAGGAAGGTCGAGCTTGACGGTGGTGTCCATGCCTTCCGCGGTGGTCTCTTCGCGGACCAACTCGGCGGCCAGTGGCACAGTAGAGGTAAAAGACTTCTCCGCCGAGCCGTAGGCCACGACGTTGATGCCGCGCTCCAGCGCCCGCTCGCCAGCGCGGGCAGCGTGCTCGTCTTCGGCGCAGACAACGAGGTAGCCGGTCTCCGGGGTGACCAAGTCAGCAAAGTCATCGAAGACTTGGAAGTAGGCTTCCTCGCTGTGGAAGAAGTCGAGGTGGTCGGGCTCGATAGTCGTGAGCACCGCGACGTCCGGGCTATAGCGCAGCAGCGAGGCATCGGATTCATCGGCCTCGGCGACGAAAGCTTCCCCAGTGCCACCGTGGGCATTGGTGCCCGCGCGGTTGAGCTGGCCGCCGATGGCGAAGGAGGGATCAAGACCCGCGTGTTGCATCGCGCTCACGGTCATCGACGTGGTGGAGGTTTTGCCGTGGGTGCCAGCCAACAGCACCTGCTTGTGGCCTTCCATCAAGGCGGCGAGCAGATCGGAGCGGCGAATTACCGGAATATCGTTATCCTTTGCGGCCACTAGCTCCGGGTTGTCTTGGGGAATGGCGGCAAAAGAAGTAACCACGACGGTGGGCAGTTCGCCAGACAGTCGCAGGTTTTCTGCGGCGTGGCCGATGGCGACTTTGGCACCCATGGTGCGCAACACCTCAACCGGGGTGGAGTCTTTGACATCGGAACCTGTAACCACTCCGCCGCGAGCGGCGAGGATTCGCGCGAGCCCCGACATGCCGGAACCACCAACGCCGATGAGGTGGACGCGGCGCAGATCGTAGTGTGCGGGATCGGTCATTTACTTGTCCTTCCTTCCAGCGGCGTCTTCGGCCTCGGATACGCGGGCGGCGATGCGGTCTGCGATGGTATTGGCCACGTCCCCAGCGCTGGCATGGGCGGCGGCGTGCGTCATCGACTCGAGGCGTTGCGGGTCATCGAGAATGCCGCGCACCTCGGAGATGAGTCGCTCTGCGGTCAGCTCCGCGTCCGGGATCTGGATGGCGGCGCCTGCCTCGACCACGTCGCGGGAATTGAGCGCCTGTTCGCCATTGCCGTGCGGCAGCGGAACGTAAATGGCCGGCAGGCCTGCGGCGGATACTTCGGCGACGGTCATCGCGCCGGAGCGGCACACGACGAGGTCAGCCACCGCAAGGGCGGAGCCCATGTCCTCGATATACGGCAGTGCGGCGTAGTTCGGGTGTTCTGCGGGCGGGTCATTCTTCTTGCCATAGGCGTGCAGAAGCTGGAAGTCCTGTGCCAAGTCCTCTACCGCTCCGGCAACAGCGCGGTTGATGCTGGCCGCGCCTTGGGACCCGCCGGTGATAAGAATGGTGGGAAGCTCGGACAGGTTCCACTTGGTGCGCGCGTCTGCGGCCAGGTTGCCATTCGGGTCCTCCGCCAAGCTCGGGCGAACGGGGATGCCGACGACCTCGCCCGGCATGCCAGAATCCGGGTGCGCGTTGAGTCCGATGCCGCCCATCTTTACACCGAGCTTATTGGCCATTCCAGCCAAAGCATTGGTCTCGAGAACATAAAACGGGATGCCGAGGGATCGCGCAGCGATATAGGCCGGCCCGGCCACGTAGCCGCCGGTGCCAAAGACGACATCCGCCTCGACGTCCTTGAGTACCTGCTTGGCCTCCCCCACCGCGCGGGAGAGGTTAAACGGTAGCTTGAAGAGCTGCGCGTTGACCTTGCGCGGGATCGGCACGGGGGTAATCAGGCTCAGGTCCACGCCGCGGGCGGGAATGATATCGCGCTCGAGGCCCTTTTCGGTACCGAGAGCGGTGATGCGTGCGCCGTGGCGCTCGCGCAAAGCTTCGCCCACGGCGAGGGCGGGTTCAATGTGTCCGGCGGTGCCGCCACCTGCGATGACGACGGAAATAGGCGTGGAATTCATAGCCTAAAGGCTACCAGCGCCACCTAGCGATAGCGGCGCTCGGCGCGCGGATAGCGGCGGCCGCTTCCGGTCACGGGGCGTCCAAAACGCTCCTCGCGCACGCGGGATCGCGGCTCCTGCGGACGAGCGTGACGACCCTGCTGCTTCTTCTTCGGCTTCGGCACCGGCTGCGGCTCGCCGATGAAAAAGAGGCGGTCGAACAGTGGGCGGCCGAAATTCTGCATGGCGGAAATCTGCATCGGCTCATGACGCGCCACGTTGCACAAGATGCCCATCGAGCCGATCGTGATGATCGCCGCGGTACCGCCGGCGGAAATCATGGGCAGCTGAATACCGGTCACCGGCAGCAGGCCAATGACGTAGCCGATATTCACGAAGGCCTGCGTGACCACACCGATGGTCAGCGTGGCAGCGAGCAGGGACTGGAACTGGTTCTGCGCGCGCATTGCGGTGCGCAGGCCCACATAACCCAAGGCGGCGAATAGCACGATGACGAGCGCACCGCCCCACCAGCCGAGTTCCTCACCCACGATGGCGAAAATAAAGTCATTCTTCGCCTCGGGCAGGTAGAACCACTTGGCACGAGATTGGCCGATGCCTACGCCCCAGAAGCCGCCGTCGGCAAGCGAGAGAAAGCCCTGATAGGACTGGAAACCCGTACCTTGAGTATCGGAGATATTGCCCACTAGGGCGTCGAAATAGGTGTGGAAGCGGTTAGAGCGGAAGCCGCCAGAAAGGAAGATAAACAGCAAACCACACACTGCTGCGACGCCGATGGTCGCGGGGACCCGCCAGTCGACACCCGCGAAAATCAGGGTGAAGACCACCACGAGGGCAAAGGACAAAGCCATACCCAAGTCGCCCTGAAAGACGATGAGCAAGAACATAACGCCGGCGATGAGGGAGTACATCATGAAGGGATCCGTCACCTTCATGGATTTGTGCTCCTTATCCGCCAATACGGTCGCACCAAACATGCCTACGGCGATGCGGGCAAGCTCCGAGGGCTGCAGGGAGAACGGGCCCAAGTAAATCCAGGACTGGGAACCTACCTCCTCGCGGCCGGTGCCCACGCCGGGGATCAGCACGGCGATGAGCAAAATGATGGACAAGCCCACAATCCACGGCACGCATTTGCGCAGGGTATGCGGCGACACCTTGAGGCCAAACCAAAAGGCAACGAGGCCCAAGAACACCATCACGCACTGGCGCAATGCCTGGTTCCATACGCCGCCGTCTTCTGTCAAAGAGGTGGCCATGGAGGAGGAAAAGACCATGAGCACGCCGATGCCGACGAGGAAAAAGATGATAAAGCGCAGCAGCTGGTAATCAAGGCCTGCTTCCTGTCGGGCTCGCTCGCGCAGGTCGCGAACGCGGTCGCCAAAACTCTTGGAGCGCGGGCGCTGCTGGGAGGTGGCCGTCATGTGTTCTCCTGATCCTTAAATCTAAAGCTCTACTTACGGGTAAGCTCCCGCGCGGCCGCGGCGAAAAAATCACCGCGTTGAGCCATGCCGGTATACATATCCAACGATGCCGCAGCCGGCGCCAAAAGAACGGTATCCCCGGCGTCGGCGTGTTGCAGTGCAGCCTCCACCGCAGCATGCATGGCTGCGACAGGCTCCTGCGTTTCGATGACGTCCACCGGGGCATGCGGCGCGTGCGCGGCGAGTGCCCGGGCAACCTCTTCCCTATCCACGCCTAGGACTACCGCGGCCTTGATGTGGGCGGCGTGCTTGGCGACGAGCCCGTCTACCTCCGCGCCCTTCAACTGCCCGCCGGCAATCCAGACCACGGAATTGAGCCCCTTGAGCGCCGCATCCGCCGCGTGCGGGTTGGTGGCCTTGGAATTATCGATGAACGTGATGCCGGAATGCTCATGGACCACAGCGCCGCGGTGCCCGGCCACGGTATACGCTGCCAGCCCCTGTGCAATGGACTCCGGGGTGGCGCCTGCCAGACGCGCGACGCTGGCTGCGGCCGCAGCGTCTAGGACTCCTGCCAGGCCGGCGGGCTCAATGCCCTCTGCGGACGCGAGATCCTCGCGCTGCTCGTTAAGCCGCGAGACAAGACGGCCGGCGCTTACGCCCACCTCTCCCTGTGTGGGTTCAGCGGCGGTAAAGCCGTAGAAGTCTGTGGTATCTGCGGCGTAGCGGACCGCCTCGGCGTCATCCTTGCCCACCACAGCGACGTCACCGGAGAGCACCTTGGCCTTCGCGCGGGCATAGGCATCGAACGATCCATGCCAATCCAGGTGATCGTCTGCCAGGTTCAGCAACACGCCCACATCCGGGCGCAAGTGGCTGGACCAATGCAACTGGAAAGAAGATAGCTCGGCGCAGAGAACGTCGACGCGAGGGGTGGCCGTGAGGGCGTCGAAAAGCGACACGCCGATATTGCCCACCGCCAGTGCGCGCTTGCCGGTGCGCTGGGCATCTGCCTGCATGATCTGGGCCAACATACCGGTAGTGGTGGTTTTGCCGTTGGTTCCGGTAACTACCAGCCAGGTGCGCGGCGCGCCGAAGACGCCCGCACGATCCAGGCGGTAGGCCAGCTCCACGTCACCGATGACCTCTACCCCAGCGTCCTGGAAAGCAACCAACAAAGGCGAATCGGGACGCCAGCCCGGCGAAGTAACCACAAGGTCAAAATCGCCCTGGGCGGCAGAATCGACGGAGACGGTTGCTACCCCGAATTCCTCCGCCAATTCCGCCAGCGCGGTCTCGTTGGAATCTGCAACGGTGGTATCCACCCCGAGGCTTGCCAGCATAGCGACGCAACCGCGCCCCGATACTCCCGCCCCGGCCACGAGCACTCGCCCGCGCAACGAGGATGGCAACTCGGTCATCTCTATTCCTCTTTCCTCGATAAAGCTAAAAAGGCGTGAGTCTTAGGAAGCAAAGCCGACGGCAGACAGCCAGTCGCCGTAGAAGATGCATACGCCGGCAATAGCGGCCATGGCGCTCAGCAGCCAGAAGCGGGTGACGACGGCGGTCTCGGCCCAGCCACCATTTTCAAAGTGGTGGTGGATGGGCGCCATGCGGAAGAAGCGCTTACCGGTGCTGCGGAAGACGATGATCTGGATAACCACGGAGACCGTCTCAATCACGAAGATAGCGCCGATGATGATCATGAGCAGTTCGGTGCGAGTGGTCACCGATAGGCCGGCGACGAGGCCGCCGAGTGCTAGCGAACCGGTATCGCCCATGAAGATCTTGGCCGGTGCAGCATTCCACCACAAAAAGCCCAAGCAACCGCCCAGGCCAGCTGCAGCCAGTACAGCCAAGTCGAGCGGATCGCGAACTTCATAGCACCCTGCCGCTGGCGAGACCGCACAAGAGTTGCGGAACTGCCAGAAGGAAATCAGTGCGTAGGCGCCCATCACCATCGCGGTGGTGCCTGCGGCCAAGCCGTCGAGTCCGTCGGTGAGGTTCACGGCGTTCGACCACGCAGCAATGAGTAGATAGAGAAAGACCAGGAAAACGATGGTGCCGATGATGGCGCCACCCACGGCGATGTCGAAGGTTTCAAAATCGCGAACGAAGGAAAGGTTAGTAGACGCTGGGGTCAATCCGTGCTCGTCTGGGAACTGCAGCGCCAGGATTCCGAAGATGAGCGCCACGGCCAGCTGACCTACCAGCTTGGCGGTCTTGTTCAGGCCGAGGTTGCGCTTTTTGAACAGCTTGATGAAGTCATCGGCAAAACCCAGACCGCCCAGGCCCATGGTGAGGAAGTAGACCAAAAGACCGGAGGGGCTAAAACCACCGTTACCGGTCACGCGGGCATAAGTTCCCACCACGAGGTAGGCCACGGTGATGGCCAGCAAAATCGCCAGTCCGCCCATGGTGGGGGTGCCGCGCTTGCGCAGGTGCAGCTGCGGTCCGTCCTCGCGGATTTCTTGCCCCTTGCCTACACCGGAAAAGTAGCGCACCAACATGGGAGTGGTAAAGATCGCGACGAGGAAGCTGAGGATGCCCGCGATAATGATCTGAGTCATTGCTAGAGGTCTTTCTCCTTGTACTGAGGACTAATGGCGATTGAGCTGTTCTGCCACGCGCCACAGGCGCTGGGCATTCGATGACTTGATGAGGACTACATCTTTGGCCTCGCGCCCCGTCCAATCTTCGATGCCGGCAGGCGCTACCCTAATGATGTCTTCGACCGCCGCCGCAGCGGCGTCAACATCCGGGCTGATAGTAGTATTTATACCCCGCGCCTGTGCGGCCTCAACCATGGCCCTCATATTATCGTTGTCTCCCACGGCCACGAGGTGGTCAACATGGTACTTGGAAAGCACCTCTCCCAATGCGCGGTGGGCGGCCACTGCTTCTCCGCCGAGCTCGCCCATCTCACCGAGCACGGCGATGGCGCGGGCATCCGGTCGGGCGGCCGAGGTATAGGCCAGCGCAGCAATGGCCGCGTGCATGGAATCGGGGTTGGCGTTATAGGAATCATCGATGGTGGTTACTCCATCGCGGCGGGTACGCACGTCCATGCGGTGTTCCGAGGCATTCTGGTGCCCGGATAGCGCGTTGGCTACCACCTGCGGGTCCATGCCCGATTCGATGGCCGCGGCGGCCGCTGCCAAAGCGTTAGAAACCTGGTGCTTGCCAAAGACCTGCAGCTTCACCGGAAGTGGGTCCGTTCCCGGCGCATGCAGCACAAACGAGGGGCGGGCGACGTCATCGAGCTGGATATCGCTGGCGTAGTACTGGGCGTCGGAAGCCGGCGGCTTATTGGCCGAGTAGTAGACGACCTTGGCCGAAGTGCGCGGCGCCATGCCGGCGACGAAGGGATCATCGGCATTGAGCACAGCGACGCCGCCCTCAGCGGCCGAGGGCAAGGCTTCCACGAGCTCGCCTTTGGCCTGGGCAATATTTTCCCGTGAGCCAAACTCACCCAAGTGCGCGGTACCAACGTTGAGTACCACGCCGACGGTGGGCGCGGTAATGGTGGTCAGGTGACGGATATGACCGATGCCGCGGGCAGACATTTCGGCAACCAGGAAGCGGGTATGCTCATCGCAGCGCAAAGCGGTATACGGCAGGCCGACCTCGTTATTAAAGGAGCCGGGAGGAGCGACGGTGTCGCCCTCAGCGCGGAAAATGGTAGCCAGTAGGTCCTTGGTGGAGGTCTTTCCGGCCGAGCCGGTTACGCCCACGATGTCTAGGCCCTGCTCGGCGGTCAGGCGGCGCGTGACTTCTCTCGCGATATCGGATAGCGCCTGCACCACCGCGGCGGCCGAGCCGTCCTCGTCGTGCGCATAGATATCCGCGTTGGCGGCATCACCGGTTACGCGGCCTTGGGGCTTGACGACGACCGCCGGAACCCCCACCGGCCGCGCCGCCAACACCGCCACTGCGCCCTGCTCGATGGCCTTTTCTGCATAGTCGTGGCCATCCACACGGGCACCGGGTAGGGCAAGGAAAAGCCCGCCCTTCGTTACCTTGCGGGAATCGAATTCGATGAACCCGGTAACGCGCTGGTCTGGGTCAGACACGCAATCGAGGTTGCCCCCGGTAATTTCGGCAATATCGGCAATAGAAAGTGGAATCATGTCTACTCCTTCGCATCCCCAAGGGTATCGCGGTGCGGGGTTCCGGCCAGCTTTTCCTCGATGGCGCGGGCCATTTCCTCGCGGTCATCAAAATGCAAGGTCTTTCCGTTCACGAGCTGTCCCACCTCGTGGCCCTTGCCCACGACGATGACAGCATCGCCCGGCTCGGCCCAATCGACGACCTCATCGATGGCACGGGCGCGGGAGCCTACCTCGCGGATATCGCCTTCTGGGGCGGCGTCACGTGCGCCCGCCATCACCGCCGCGCGAATGGTGGCGGGGTCCTCGGAGCGAGGGTTGTCATCGGTCACCACGGTGAGGTCTGCGCGGCTGGCTGCGGCTGCGCCCATGATGGGGCGCTTAGAGCTATCGCGGTCTCCGCCGGCGCCGACGACAATGCCGACGCGGCCTTTGGTTCCCTCCAGCTGGCCGCGCAAGGTGTCGAGCACCGCAGCGATGGCCGCCGGCTTATGTGCATAGTCCACTACGGCTACAAAGTCTTGGCCGCGGTCGATGCGCTCCATGCGGCCGGGGACTGCGACCTTCTCCACTCCCGATAGGAACTCCGCTGGGTCCTCTCCTACCGCGGTGGCCATGCCGAGTGCCAAGCAGGCATTGGCGATATTGAACTCACCAGGCAGCGGCAGCCGGAAGGTGAAATCGGCACCGTCATAATTCAGGGCTACCTCCTGGGCACCGGTGGCCTCAGCGGCGGTTTGGCGCGCGCTAATCGTGGCCGAAGCGCCCTGGGTGGCAACCGTAGTAACTGGGTGGCCGGCGCTCTTGGCGACGCCGCGCATGCGCTCGCCCCACTCATCATCGATGCAGAGGACGGCTCGTTCCGCCGCCTGTTCCCCGGCGAAAAGCTTCGCCTTAGCCTGGAAGTAGTCCTCCATGGTGGGGTGAAAATCAAGGTGGTCCTGGCTCAGGTTCGTGAACCCGCCTACCGCAAACCGAGTTCCGCGCACGCGTCCTAGCTCCAGCGCGTGCGAGGACACTTCCATCACCACGTGGGTAACGCCCTCGTTCTTCATGCGCGCGAAAAGCTCTTGTAGGGTCGGCGCCTCAGGCGTGGTGAGCGAGGTGGGAACCGGCGTGCGGTTGATACGGGTACCGGTGGTTCCGATAAGGCCCACAGAATGCCCGGCGTGGAGCAGGCCAGCCTCCAGCAGGTAGCTGGTGGTGGTCTTGCCGGAGGTGCCGGTAACGCCGATAACCGTCAGGTCGCGGGTGGGGTGGCCATAAATCTCGGCGGAGATTGGACCGAGCACGGCACGAATATCCTCTACCACCAAGATGGGGCGGGTCTCTTGGGCTTCGGTAAGCAGGTCGAGTCCGGCGGCGTCGGTAAGCACAGCTCCCGCCTTGGTATCGCGAGCGAACTGCGCGCCGTGTACGCGCGTGCCCGGCAGGGCGGCAAAGAGCGCGCCTTCCGGCAAACGGGAAGAATCCAGCCCGCACGCGGAAACCTCCACGGTGGCATCACCAATGACGCGCCCGCCAGAAAGCTGGGCGAGAGTATCCAAAGAAACGGTCATACTAAGCTCCTATTGTGCCCGCAGGGTCAGCCGCGGTGCTGGTTTCGAAGTCGGAATATTGTCACGATTAAGTAGCCACGAGGCGATATCGCGGAAGATAGGTGCCGCCGACTGGCCGCCGCCTCCATTGTCCTCCACGCCGGACTTAGGCTCATCCAGCATGACGGCAACAACGAAGCGCGGATCATCGGCCGGCGCAATGCCGGCAAAGGTGATCCTATAGGCGGAATTCGAATACGCCCAGGTATTTGGGTCCACCTTCTGGGCCGTACCGGTCTTGCCGGAAAGCTGATAGCCCTTAAGCTGCGCATTGCCGGCCGTACCGTTTTGCAGGCCGGCATCATCGTCCTGGAAGACGGCGCGGAACATATCCACGGTAGTCTTGGCCGTTTCAGGGCTTACCACCTGGTTCTTTTCCGGTTCCTCTAGCTTTTCGTCCTTGCCGTCTGGGCCCTTGACCGAGTCAATGATGCGCGGCTCGATACGCTCGCCGCCATTGGCCAACGCTTGGTAGACGCTGGCCATCTGCAAAGTGGTCCACGACTGGCCCTGGCCAATAGGCAGGTTAGCGAAGGTGCCGCCGGACCATTGCTCCAAGTCTGGGACGCTGCCGGCCGATTCGTTCGGCAGCTCAATACCGGTGGTATTGCCCAACCCAAACTTCTTGAGGTACTCGGCGTACTTCTCTTGGCCCAACTTATCGGCGATCATCAAGGTACCGACGTTGGAGGACTTACCAAAGATGCCGGTGGTGGTATACGGCTCGGTGCCGTGTTCCCAGGCATCATTGACCGTCACGCCCGCCATATCGATGGAACCGGGGACCTGGTGCACCTCATCCGGGGTGGTCACGCCCTCCTGCAATGCAGCAGCCGCGGTAACCACCTTGGCTACAGACCCCGGCTCATAAGGATGGGAGACGCTGCGGTTTTCAAAGTCCTTACCCTCATCAAGCTGATCCTCAACATTCTTATTGGGATCCACGGTATCGGTATTGGCCATGGCAAGGACCTGGCCGGTGGCAGCATCGAGAACTACTGCTTCCGCACCAGAAGCCTTGGAGTTGGCCTTGGCCTTTTCCAGCTTTTGCTGAACGTAGGTCTGCAGGTCCAGATCCAAAGTGAGGGTGACGTCGCGACCATCAACGGTATCCACGACGTCACGCAACGTGCCCGGGATCACCTGGCCATCTGCGGATACGTCCTCGGTGGACTGGCCGTCAATGCCAGTAAGTTCCGTATCCCGCGCGGCCTCGAAACCGAACTGTCCATGGCCATCCATCGACACCTTGCCCACAACGTTTTCACCAATGGCGCCGTTGGGGTACTGGCGGATGTCTTGGCGGTCCGCTGCCACTCCGTGGTACTTATTGGCGATCTCTACGGCAACATCCGGATCGACATTGCGCACTAGTACCTCATACTGGGTATCGGCTTTGAGCTTATTGAGGATGTCGTCCTTATCCACCTTGGAGGTCGAGGCGCCGGAATCCTCAATCAGCTTCGGGATTCCCTCAGACATGTCCTTGAGGGTCTGCTCCATCTTCTTGGTGAGGAAGCTATCCAGCTTCTTATCATCCATGCCCTCGGTCGAGCCATCGTTTTGGGCCTCGATCTCGGCCTTGTCCTTTAGCTCATCGCGAAGTCGGGTCGGCGAGACAGTCAAGGAACGAGACTTCATCGTGTAGGCGAGGCGCTGGCCATCACGGTCTAAGATCTCTCCCCTACGGGCCGGCTCAATATAGACGCGCTCGCGCTGCGTTACGGCCTTGGCGGAAAGGTCTGGGCCCCACACAAGCTGCACCCACGCCAAGCGCCCAGCGAGGACGACCATCGCCACGAGCACCACGGATACGATGATGCGCAGGCGTTTGCGCATCATTTTCTTTTGCGGCACCGCGGAGCTGGCAGAGCGGCGCGGGCGGCGCCTAGCCTTACTTGGCGTAGTCACAGTCCAGTGTCACCTTCCCTATTTCCGCCACAATTTCTTGCGTGTATTGATTGTGCCCTACAAAAGTGAGAATGCCCGCGCCACCACGCGCGAGCATCATCTTTTTCACCGATTATTCTTCTCTAGCTACTCGGCGCGGCTGGCATACGGCGCACGGGCAGGAAGGTTAGGTCGCGCATTGTCTTGGGAGGCACCGGCATCGCCGGTCTCGCGGTCCGAGTTGCGGTCGCCGGCATCGCCACCATTGCTGGTGCGCTGCTGTCCCTGTGGCACGGCATTGAGGGAATCCGACATCCCCTCAGTGTCCTTTGGGTCGCTAGAAGCCTGGCCCGGGCGGATTGGTTCACCGTTGACATCAATGAGCTTTTCGGTATCCGGGGTGCCTTCGCGCTTGTCGACGATCTTTCCATCGCCGCCGACTTCCGCAATGCCCGGCTGCTTGGGAATGGCCATTCCCATTTTGTCCGCGCGGCGCGCAATATCAGCAGAAGAGCTGAGGTTTTCTGCATCGCGGTTGAGGGTCTCAATCTGGTTATCCAGTTGGGAATCCTGCACGGTCAGCTGCTGGATGGCAAAGGTTTGCTTGGTAGACAGACCCGACAGCCACATGGCCAAGGCCACGCCGACGATAAGCAGCGTGAGGGAAATGACACCCAACCGGGTAAGGAGCCCGTTCTTCTTCGTCTGCGGCTGCAGTTGGCGCCCGCGGAAGCTAACCACCTGCTTCGAACCCAGTCGCTTAGTGCTGCGGTGCGGCACGCGAGTGCGGCTCGGGGCACGCTTAGTGCTGGGACGCTCGCGCAGCGCCGTCGGGGCTCCGGTATCGATTCCGGTGGTGAAGTCTCGGCTGGCGCCCATGGTGCGAGTGGCCTCTCTGTCGCGGCTGTCAGTCTTTAGGTGGTTGCGGCGTGGGATGGTGCTCATTGCCTGCCTCCCGGCGGTAGAAATTCTGGCATTCCCTCGAGTCTTTCGATGGCACGAACACGCACCGACGCGGCTCGCGAATTTTCCGCGACCTCCTCTTCAGAGGCCTTTTCCGCCCCGCGCGTAACGATCTTGAACTTCGGCGCGGTGCCCGGCAGATCCATCGGCAACCCAGCCGGCGTCTTGGACGTAGTCAGTTCTTTGAAGGCTGCTTTAACGATGCGGTCTTCCAAAGATTGGTAGCTCATGAATACGGCACGGCCGCCTTCTGAAAGCGCCTGGGTTATGACCGGCAGGACATTTTCGATAGCTTCCAACTCGCGATTGACCTCAACCCGCAGCGCTTGGAAGGTGCGCTTGGCGGGGTGCCCTCCGGTACGGCGGGTCGCAGCGGGAATGACATCATAAAGCAGCTCAACGAGCCGCGCGGAGTTCTCGAAAGGCTCCTTGTCGCGCTCTTTCAACACGGCAGAGGCAATTTTTCCCGCGAAACGCTCATCACCATAGGTTTTGAGGACGCGAGCCAAGTCACCGTGCGAATAGGTATTAAGCACATCCGCCGCAGTAATCCCCTGCGAAGGGTCCATGCGCATATCCAGCGGTGCATCCGCCTTATAAGCGAATCCGCGGTCAGCCTGGTCTAGCTGCATGGAGGAAACACCAAGGTCAAAAAGGGCGCCGGCAATGCCTACGGTGCGGGCCGAATCAAAGATGTCGCCGTCGCCTTCCGCGATGGCGCTGCCCAGCTCATCGAATCGTGCATTAACGCCGACAAAGCGATCGCCATAGGGCGCAAGACGTTCGGATGCATTGCGTAGCGCCTGCTTATCGCGGTCAACGCCTATGACTCGAGCCTCGGGGAAAGATTCCAGGAAGTAGCGAGTGTGGCCACCGGCGCCCAGGGTGGCGTCGACAAGCACTGCCTTATCCCCCGCCGCTTCTACCTGGGGGCGCAGGAGATCAGCCATGCGCTCGCGCATGACCGGCACGTGGCCGTGGTTTTCGGCCACATCATAATTTAGGTCTTTGGTAGCCATGTCTCCCCGCAACCCCCTTTCTCAAATTCCCTGACTTCCAGTGGTGGAAAGCATGCGAGTGCGTATAGGGCCCTGTCCGAGGCAGGTTTCTGATATCGGGGAAGTACACCAGAATCATCCGCCTCGGACAGAGTCCTTACACGCACTCTTGTGCAGGCTTAGAGCAAGCCCGCCAGCACGTCATCGGCATCTGCTGCCGAATAAGCATCTTCAGTTTGCGACTGGTACTCAGCCCACGCGGCTGCGTCCCAAATTTCGAGAAAGTCCACAGAGCCAACCACAACGCACTCCTTAGACAAGTTGGCATATTCCCGATGCCCCGCGGACAACGTAATGCGCCCATGCCCATCCGGCCGCTGTTCGTCCGCACTTGCTGCCAAGTTACGAATGAAAGCACGTGCTTCTGGGTTGGTTCGAGAAACCGCCGCAGCCTTCCGCGCACGTGCCGCAAATTCCTCCCGCGGGTACACGGCCAGCGAGTGGTCCTGCCCCTTGGTGACCATGAGGCCACCCGCGAGTTCATCGCGAAACTTTGCCGGAAGCGTAAGACGTCCCTTGTCATCGAGCTTCGGAGTGTAGGTTCCGAGAAACATCCCGGCGTCCACCTTCCTTACTCAAAAACTCCGGATTCTCTTACTTCAGAATCGAGACCCTTGAGCCCCTCTTTCCTCCGCTGCGCCCCACTCTACCCCACTTTCCCCCACCTAACCCACTTAAAGCGGCGTGTCCCTCGGATTACTTTCAATTACGTGCAGCTAGATAATGGTTTTTCCGGTGGGAAGAAATCCCGCGAAAGGCCTTGACAGCCCACTACAACCACCCCACTTACCCCACCCGTAACACCAATATCTGTCTCTTATACACATCTCCGAGCCCACG
>CALLKG010000056.1:0-77177 GCA_938008395.1 Corynebacterium tuberculostearicum | reverse complement strand
CAGACACTTAAGTAGTCTCAATCCATGTACTAATCGGGGATAAAGGTCAACCTTTGCCAGTTTACCTAAGTTCCCATCCAGTTAGTGGGACTGCCATAGACGCTCGCCGCCAAGTTCGTGGGCGAGAGCACTGTCGATCGTGGGGTAGCGGAACGCATGCCCGATGTTTTGTAGAACCGTGGGGCTTACGCGTTGTTGCGCCAAGGCCAACTCTTGGGCGCCTTCCTTGCCCAGCAAAATTGCGGGACCGAAGGGAGGAACGGGGAGCAGGGCTGGGCGGTGTAGCTCTGCGCCGAGGGCTTTGACGAAGTCCTTGTTGAGCACTGGGTTGGGGGAGGCCGCATTGACCGGGCCTTCTAGCGAGTCGTCCACGATGGCGCGGAAGTAGGCATCCGTCAGGTCATCGAGGGCGACCCAGCTGAACCAGAACTCACCGTCGCCGAAGGGGCCGCCTAGGCCAGTGGAGAAGAGGGCACGCAGCAGCGGCAGGAGGCCGGAACCGCCCGACATGGCGATGCCGGTGCGGATATTGACCACGCGGGTGCCCGCGGCGCGGGCGGGCTCGCAGGCGCGCTCCCAGTCGACTACAACGTCTGCCAGGAAGCCCTCGCCAGGTGCGGAGTCTTCGGTGAGGACCTCATCGCCGCGGTCGGATCCGTAATAGCCGACGGCAGAGGCGCAAACCATGGTGCGGACGGAATCCGTGGTGCCCGCAAGACGGGCCAGGCGCTCGGTGGGGCCAACGCGGGAATCGCGGATGGCGGCCTTGTGCTCGTCATTAAAGCGGCCGAAGATGGGCTCGCCTGCCAGGTGGACGAGGACGTCGACGCCGCGCAGGAGGTCGGGATCGGGGTGCTCCGGGCGCCAGGTGCGCTGGCCCGTGGAAGCCGTGCCGCGCACGAGCTGGATCACCGTGTGTCCGGCGGTGCGCAGTTGTGCGGTAAGCGCTGTACCCACGCTGCCGCGGGAGCCGGTCATGGCGATGGTTAGTGGTTGGGTGTTCAAGGAGGCGTCGGCAAGCCGCTGGAGAAAGGAAAAATCCTCAATGAGCTGGTGCTGCCGATAAGCAAAGACCGATTCCAGCGCCGCCGAAGGGATGCGGGTGGTGACTTCATCGCGAACGAGCGTGCCGTCCGGGTGATCCGCAAAGGTGTGATGGTGTTGCCATTTGGCAAATTTGCGAATGGGGGAGTTTACGCACACATCGGTGAACTCATAGCCCTTGCGGTACTGGGAAAGTTTATGCTGAGCGGTCCAGCGCAGGCCGCCCGGAAGGCCCAGGATGGAGGTGCCATCGCCGAGGTTCTCCGCTTGCTGGATGGGTTTCATGAAGGCAAAGGGGGCGTTCAGGCGGGTTAAAGCGCCTTGGCGGGTATGCCATTGCCAGACCTGCTCGCGCGGGGCGGGGACTATGTGTTCGGCGGAAAAACTCACTGTGTGAAGTGCCTCCTTCTTTTCGCCCTCACCCAAATGGTGGGGAAGGTGCTAGAGTATTTTGTGTCTAAGAGCATAGACATTTTTGAGACCATCAACCGGCATCCTTTAAAGACCGCACCGTGAGGCGGGGAAGGAGGTCACGATGAGTGGAACTGACGCTACCGCGAACAAGCTAGAGCTTTTAAGCTCCGATGATGTTTCGCGTACCGTTGCACGCATCGCGCACCAGATCATTGAAAAAACGGCGCTCGATTCCGCGGACGCACCGCGGGTCATTCTGCTTGGCATTCCCTCTGGTGGCGTGCCACTTGCACAGCGCCTAGCGCACAAGATTGAAGAATTTTCCGGGGTCGCAGTCCCGTGGGGCTCCCTCGATATCACCCTCTATCGCGATGACCTGCTTGGTAAGCCGCATCGCGCGCTACAACCCACGACCATCCCCACCGGTGGCATCGATAACGCCACCGTTATTTTGGTCGACGATGTGCTGTATTCCGGCCGCACTATCCGCGCCGCCTTGGACGCGTTGAGTGACGTGGGCCGTCCGGACATTATTCAGCTGGCCGTCCTCGTAGATCGCGGCCACCGCGAGGTTCCTATCCGCGCCGATTATGTGGGAAAGAATCTGCCCACCGCGCGAGAAGAAGATGTCACCGTATACAACAGCGAGATTGACGGCCGGGATGCGGTCGTATTGACCCGAGCCGCCGCTTCAACCAATGCAGGTGGCTCCGAAACGGGGGAGGCATAACCATGAAGCACCTCATTGATATGGCAGAGCTGGACCGAAGCGAAATTATCGGTCTAATGGATGAAGCGGATCGCTTCCGCGAGGCCCTCGAAGGCCGCGAGGTAAAGAAGCTGCCGACCCTGCGGGGCCGGACCATCTATACCCTCTTTTATGAAAACTCCACCCGCACCCGCTCTTCCTTTGAAACGGCCGGCAAGTGGATGTCCGCGGACGTCATTAACCTGTCCGCCTCCACCTCCTCGGTAAAGAAGGGCGAGTCCCTGAAGGATACGGGCCTGACCTTGGCCGCCATCGGCGCCGATGCGATCATCATGCGCCACCCTTCCTCTGGTGCGCCGCAGCAGCTGGCCCAGTGGGTAGCCCCTAACGGCAAGGGACCTTCGGTGATCAACGCGGGCGACGGCGCGCACCAGCACCCAACGCAGGCGCTGCTCGACGCCGTCACGATGCGCCAGCGCTTGAGCCTGCACAGCGAGGAAGGCTTTGCCGGCCTGAAGGTAAAGATTGTGGGCGATTGCCTGCACTCGCGCGTCGTGCGCTCCAACGTAGATTTGCTCACCACCCTCGGTGCTGAGGTAACCCTCGTAGGCCCAGCCACCCTCATGCCCTTTGGAGTAGAGAATTGGCCGGTGCGCGTGTCGTATGACTTTGATGCGGAAATCGCAGACGCCGACGTCATCATGATGCTGCGCGTACAGCAAGAACGCATGAACGGCGGCTTCTTCCCCTCCCACCGCGAATACGCCAACCTCTTTGGCCTATCCAAGGATCGCGCGGCGGCCATGCACAAGGACGCCATCGTCATGCACCCAGGCCCGATGCTGCGCGGCATGGAGATTAACTACGGCGTCGCAGATTTGGACAAAACTGCGGTCCTACAGCAGGTGCACAACGGTGTGCACGCCCGCATGGCGGTGCTGTTTACCCTGCTGACCAATGGCGAAAACGCCGGCATTTAAAACCGCGACCCACACTCAACTTTAGGGAGAGACAATGACTACTTACCCGGAAACCGGTCGCCTTTCCGCGCCGGCGGAAACCCCACTGGTAATTAAGAATGTGCGCCTGTACGGCGAAGGCGAGCCCACCGATGTCGTGGTCAAGGACGGCATCATCGCTGCCATCGGCAACACGGCAGAAGCCGAGGATGCACAGGTTATCGACGGCCAGGGCAATGTGCTCTTGCCGGGCCTGGTGGATATGCACGTCCACCTGCGCGAGCCCGGCCGCGAGGATACCGAGACCATCGAGACCGGCTCCAAGGCTGCCGCCAAGGGCGGTTTCACCGCCGTGTTCACCATGGCTAATACCAACCCGGTGACCGACCAGCCGATCATCGCTGAGTCCGTATGGGCCAAGTCCCAAGCACTGGCGCTGTGCGACGTCCACCCGGTGGGCTCCATTACCAAGGGCCTGGAAGGCAAGACCCTCACTGAGTTCGGCATGATGGCCCGCTCGGACGCCAAGGTCCGCATGTTCTCCGATGATGGCAAGTGCGTCCAAGATCCGCAGCTAATGCGTCGAGCTCTGGAATACGCCAAGGGCATGGACGTGCTGCTGGCGCAGCACGCCGAGGATGACCGCATGACCGGCGGTGCTTCCGCCCATGAAGGCGAGACCGCGGCCAAGCTCGGCCTGCGCGGGTGGCCGCGCGTGGCGGAGGAATCCATCGTGGCTCGCGACGCCCTATTGGCGCGCGACTACGGCAACCGCGTGCACATCTGCCATGCCTCGACGCAGGGCACCGTGGAGCTACTGAAGTGGGCAAAGGAGCAGGATATTCCGCTCACCGCCGAGGTAACCCCGCACCACCTATTGATGACCGATGACAAGCTGCGCACCTACGATGGCCTCTTCCGCGTCAACCCGCCGCTGCGCGAACAGCGCGATACCGAGGCCCTGCGCGAGGCACTGCTTAACGGCACCATCGACTGTGTTGCCACCGACCACGCCCCGCACGGCTCCGAAGACAAGTGCGTGGAGTTTGAAAATGCCCGCCCTGGCATGTTGGGACTGGAATCTTCCCTGGCCGTCATCGCCAAGATCTTCGTCGAAACCGGCCTGGCCGATTGGCGCTTTGTTGCCCGCGTCATGTCCGAGCGCCCCGCGGAAATCACCCGCCTGCCGGGCCATGGCCGCCCCATCGCAGAGGGCGAGCCAGCCAACTTGACCATTGTGGACCCGGACCACCACTGGGTTTCTGATTCCTCGAAGCTGGCCTCCAAGTCCGAAAACAACCCTTACGCTGGCGAAGAATTTGGCGCCCGCGTTACCCACACCATTTTGCGAGGTGCCGTCACTTTTGACTTGGCAGCCTCCGAAGAAGACTAACCTTGCACACTGAGACCACCTATATGGCAGAGAAAGGCCACGACGTGACTGATAGAACCCCAGCAATCCTCGTTCTCGCGGACGGGCGCACCTTCCGCGGTTATGGCTTTGGCGCCACCGGCACCACCTTGGGCGAGGCCGTATTCACCACGGCGATGACCGGCTACCAGGAGACCATGACGGACCCGTCTTACCACCGCCAGATTGTGGTTTCCGCAGCGCCGCACATTGGCAATACCGGTTGGAACGACGAGGACAATGAGTCCCACGGCAACCACATCTGGGTTGCGGGCCTCGTCATCCGCGACCTCGCGCAGCGCGTATCCAACTGGCGCGCGGAGCGCAGCCTGAGCGAGGAGATGGAAAAGCAGGGTGTCATCGGCATCCGCGGCATCGATACCCGCACCTTGGTACGCCACCTGCGCAACTACGGCTCCATTGCCGCCGGCCTGTTCTCCGGCGAAGCTGCACAGCGCCCGGTAGAGGAGTTGCTCAAGGAAGTTAAGTCCCAGGACTCCATGGAAGGCGCCGACCTCGCCGCGGAGGTATCTACTGACGAGCCCTACACGGTTGAGGCCGTAGGGGAGAAGAAGTACACCGTCGTTGCCTTCGATATGGGTGTGAAGACCGCAACCCCGCGCCACTTTTCTCAGCGCGGCATCGAAACCGTCGTCGTGCCCGCGAATACCTCCTTTGACAAGGTGAAGTCTTATAACCCGGATGGCGTCTTCGTCTCCAACGGCCCGGGCGACCCGGCTACCGCCGATGAAATGGTGGGCATCATCAAGCAGGTGCTCGAAGCCAAGATTCCGTTCTTCGGCATTTGCTTTGGCAACCAGCTCCTGGGCCGCGCGCTGGGCCTGGACACCTACAAGATGAAGTTCGGCCACCGTGGCATCAACGTGCCGGTGCGCAATAACGTGACCGGCAAGATCGACATCACCTCCCAGAACCACGGTTTCGCGCTGAAGGCGCCGGAAGGCTATGACCTCAACAGCGACGACGCCGAGTTCGCCACCGACTTCGGCCCAGCGCAGGTCACTCACATCTGCCTGAATGACGACACTGTAGAGGGCGTGGCATTGCGCAACGGCATGGCCTACTCCGTGCAGTACCACCCAGAATCCGCGGCGGGCCCGCACGATGCCAACCCGCTTTTTGATCAGTTTGAAGAACTGATGGCTAACCACACCCCAAATAAGTAGACAACCAGGAAAAGGAAGAATAACTATGCCAAAGCGCAACGACATCAACCACGTCCTGGTCATCGGCTCCGGCCCGATCGTCATCGGCCAGGCTTGCGAGTTCGACTACTCCGGTACCCAGGCCTGCCGCGTTCTCAAGGAGGAGGGCCTGCGCGTAACGCTGGTCAACTCCAACCCGGCCACCATCATGACCGACCCTGAGTTTGCGGACCACACCTACGTGGAGCCCATTGAGCCGGAATACATCGAAAAGATTCTGGTCAAGGAGCGCGAAGAGGGACACCCCATCGACGCCGTGCTGGCTACCCTGGGCGGCCAGACCGCGCTGAACGCTGCAGTTCAGCTTGACCGCCAAGGAATTCTGGACAAGTACGGCATCGAGCTCATCGGCGCCGATATTGACGCCATCGAGCGCGGCGAGGACCGCCAGAAGTTCAAGGACATCGTCGCCTCCATCGGCGGCGAGTCCGCCCGCTCCGCTGTGTGCCACAACATGGATGAGGTCCACGAGACCGTCGACAAGCTCGGCCTGCCCGTCGTTGTCCGTCCTTCCTTCACCATGGGTGGTTTGGGCTCCGGTCTGGCCTTCAATAATGAGGACCTGGACCGCATCGCCGGCGGCGGCTTGGCTGCATCCCCTGAGGCCAACGTGCTCATTGAGGAATCCATCCTGGGCTGGAAGGAATACGAGCTCGAGCTCATGCGCGATGGCGATGACAACGTCGTGGTTGTCGCCTCCATCGAAAACGTCGATGCCCTGGGCGTGCACACCGGCGATTCCGTCACCGTCGCCCCGGCGCTGACGCTTACTGACCGTGAGTTCCAGAAGATGCGTGACTTGGGTATTGCCATCATCCGCGAGGTCGGCGTCGATACTGGCGGCTGTAATATCCAGTTCGCGGTTAACCCGGAAGACGGCCGCATCATCGTCATCGAGATGAACCCGCGCGTGTCCCGTTCCTCCGCGCTGGCATCCAAAGCCACCGGTTTCCCGATTGCTAAGCTGGCGGCCAAGCTCGCCATTGGCTACACCTTGGACGAGGTGCAAAACGACATCACCGGCGAGACCAAGGCAGCCTTCGAGCCGACCCTGGACTACGTCATTGTCAAGGCCCCACGCTTTGCCTTTGAGAAGTTCCCGGGCGCCGATGACACCCTGACCACTACCATGAAGTCCGTGGGCGAAGCCATGGGCATCGGCCGTAACTACATCGCGGGCCTGAACAAGGTCATGCGTTCTTTGGAAAACAAGCCCAATGGCTTCTGGACCAAGCCGGATGAGTACTTCGCCGGCGAGCGCGCCACTGACCTGCAGGCCGTGCTCAAGGATCTGGAGCGCCCGACCGAGGGCCGCATGTACGACATCGAGCTGGCTCTTCGCCTTGGCGCTTCTGTAGACGAGGTCCACGAGGCTTCCGGCGTTGACCCCTGGTTCATCGCTGAGTTGGCCACGTTGGTGGCCTTCCGCCAGGAGCTTATCGACGCCCCAGTGCTCACCGAGGAACTGCTGCGCGAGGCCAAGGTCTTTGGGCTTTCCGACGCCCAGATTGCCGCCCTTCGCCCCGAATTCAACGGCGAGGATGGCGTACGCAGTCTGCGCTGGCGCATGGGCATCCGCCCCGTCTACAAGACGGTAGATACCTGTGCCGGCGAGTTTGAGGCACAAACCCCGTACCACTACAGCTCCTATGAGCTCGACCCGGATGCCGAGACCGAGGTTCGCCCGGCACCGGAAGGCTCCAAGGGCAAGGTCATCATCTTGGGCTCCGGCCCTAACCGCATCGGTCAAGGCATCGAGTTTGACTACTCCTGCGTTCACGCGGCCCTTGAGCTTTCGGAGCAGGGCTATGAGACCGTCATGGTCAACTGCAACCCGGAGACCGTCTCCACCGACTATGACACTGCAGATCGCCTCTACTTCGAGCCGCTGACCTTCGAGGACGTCATGGAGGTCTACCACGCGGAGGCCGCTTCCGGTGACGTTGCCGGTGTGATTGTTCAGCTGGGTGGCCAGACTCCGCTAGGCCTTGCCGCTCGCTTGGAGGAGGCAGGCGTTCCGGTTGTGGGCACCAGCCCTGCAGCAATCGACTCCGCCGAGGACCGCGGCGAATTCGGCAAGGTCCTTGACGGGGCGGAACTGGCAGCTCCGGAGTACGGCACCGCCACCTCTTTCGCAGAGGCCCGCGAGGTTGCTTCCTCCATCGGTTACCCAGTACTGGTTCGTCCGTCCTACGTGCTGGGCGGCCGCGGTATGGAAATCGTCTATGACGAAAAGGCGCTGGAAGACTATATCGAGCGTGCCACCGAGCTGTCTCCGGACCACCCGGTTCTGGTGGACCGCTTCCTGGATTCCGCCATCGAGATTGACGTTGATGCACTGTGCGACGGCAACGAGGTCTACCTGGGCGGCGTCATGGAGCACATTGAGGAGGCCGGTATCCACTCTGGCGACTCCTCCTGTGCGCTGCCACCGATGACGCTCGGACCAGAGGACATTGAAAAGGTCCGCCGGTCCACCCGTCTGCTCGCCGAGGGCATTGGCGTCAAGGGCTTGATGAACGTCCAGTTCGCCTTGAAGGATGACATCCTCTACGTCATCGAGGCGAACCCACGTGCTTCCCGTACCGTGCCGTTCGTCTCCAAGGCCACCGGCGTACCACTGGCTAAGGCAGCTTCTCGCGTCATGATGGGCTCGAGCATCGCCGACCTGCGCGCCGAAGGCATGATTCCTTCCGAATACGACGGTGGTTCTTTGCCGCTGGAGCACCCGATTGCTGTCAAGGAAGCAGTCTTGCCATTCAACCGCTTCCGCCGTCCCGATGGCAGCCTGCTCGATACTCTGCTCTCGCCAGAGATGAAATCCACCGGTGAGGTCATGGGCTTGGCTACCAACTTTGGCGCGGCCTATGCCAAGGGCGAAATTGCAGCCTTCGCCGTGCCGCCCACGGAGGGCACCGTCTTCGTTTCTGTTGCCAACCGCGACAAGCGCACCCTGATCTTCCCGATTCAGCGCCTGGCCAACATGGGCTACAACATCGTCGCTACCGCCGGCACCGCCCAGATGCTGCGCCGCAACGGTATCGAGTGCGAGGTTGCCGCCAAGGTCTCTGAGGCCAAGGAAGGCGAAGAGTCCATCGTGGATAAGATTTTCAACGGCGAGATCGACTGGATTCTCAACACTCCTGCCGGCTCCGCCGGTGCCCGCCACGACGGCTACGATATCCGCGCCGCCGCCGTACACATGGAGATCCCACTGGTGACCACCGTGCAGGGTGTAACCGCAGCTGTCCAGGGCATCGAAGCGATGCGCATTGGCAACCTCCAGGTACGCGCACTCCAGGAGCTTGAGCATGGCCCACAGAACTAAAGGATTTGGCGAGCGGCTAGAAGAGGCCGGTCAGGAGCGGGGACGCCTGTGCGTCGGCATCGACCCACACCCATATCTCTTGGACAAGTGGGGACTGGAGCCTACCGCTGAAGGTCTGCGGACCTTTAGCATGCGCTGCGTTGAAGCCTTTAGCGATACCGCCGCCTTGGTAAAGCCACAGGTTGCCTTCTTTGAGCGCTTTGGCTCTCAGGGCTTCGCGGTCCTGGAAGAAGTCTTGGCTTCCCTACGGGAAGCGGGGTGCCTTACTGTTGCCGATGCCAAGCGCGGCGATATTGGCTCCACCATGGCCGGCTATGCAGATGCGTGGCTCGGCGATAGCTCGCCGCTGCGCGCAGACTCTGTGACCGTGTCGCCTTATCTAGGCGTTGGCGCACTGGGGCCGGTATTCACCAAGGCCGAAGAAACTGGCCGCGGTGTATTCGTCCTCGCCGCTACCTCCAATCCGGAGGCGCGTGACATCCAGTCGGTCCCGGTGGGCGAGGAGAGCACTATCGCTCAGGGCGTCGTCGATGAATGCGCCGCGTTCAATGTCGAGGCGCAGAAGGCTAACAAGCCTGGCGATGTCGGCGTAGTCGTCGGCGCGACGTTGGACAACCCGCCGCGCCTCGATGCGCTCAATGGCCCGGTTCTTCTGCCCGGTGTTGGCGCTCAGGGCGCAGGCCCAGAGCAGGTGCACGGCATTGTTTCTGCTCGTCCATCGCTGGGATTCGCCAATGTGTCGCGAGCAGTGCTGGAGCAAGGTCCTGACGTCGCTGACCTGCGCAAAGCAGTTGCTCAGGTGGCAGCGGAGTTCCGGGACTAAAAGGGGCGGCGTGGCTGATTAACGGCCGCGCCGTTTACCTGGTACTTTGTTTAAGGTATGTGCGGTGACGTGCTAAAATAGGCGTGCTTTTGGACCCGTTAATCGTCACCGTTCAATGAGCAGTGCTAGGATTGCCAGAAGTCGGTTTGCTCGAAGGTTATTGATGACTTTCCGCGGTGTATAAACTGCGTTAGGCAGCCGTAATCTGGTACCAAGTACTAGACGTAACAGAATCAATCTAATGAATCGGAGGAAACCCGTGGCCCTTCCAAAGTTGACTGATGAGCAGCGCAAGGAAGCTCTCGCAAAGGCCGCTGAGGCCCGCAAGGCTCGCGCCGAGCTCAAGGCTGCGCTCAAGCGCGGCGAGACCGACCTGAAGGACGTGCTCGAAAAGGCTGAGACCGATGAGATCATCGGCAAGACCAAGGTTTCTGCGCTCCTCGAGGCTCTGCCGAAGGTTGGCAAGGTCAAGGCTAAGGAAATCATGGAGGACCTGGAGATTGCTCAGACCCGTCGTCTGCGCGGCCTGGGTGAGCGTCAGCGTCGTGCTCTCCTCGAGCGTTTCGGTTACGGCGAATAGTCACAACCATGGCTGACGCAACTGCACGCGGGCGCCTCGTCGTTCTGGCGGGGCCTTCCGCAGTGGGAAAGTCCACCGTAGTTTCGCGTCTGCGCAGTGACGTCGAGGGGCTGTACTTCAGCGTGTCTATGACCACGCGCCAGCCCCGCCCCGGGGAGCAGGACGGTGTCGACTACTTCTTCGTCACCCCAGAAGCCTTCCAACAGCGAATCGATGCCGGGGAGATGCTCGAATGGGCTGATATCCACGGCGGATTGCAGCGCTCTGGAACGCCCGCCCAGCCGGTAGAGGAAGCTTTGGCCGCTGGCCGGCCGGTGCTCGTTGAGGTTGATCTCGCGGGTGCTCGGAGTGTGAAGAAAGCGCTGCCGGAGGCAGACCTGGTCTTTTTGGCACCCCCGTCATGGGAGGTACTTGTGGAGCGGCTCACCGGCCGCGGTACCGAGCCGCAAGACGTCATTGACCGTAGGTTGCAAACTGCGCATGAGGAACTAGCCGCACAGGACGAGTTCGATCACGTCGTTGTGAACGAGGATCTGGACGAGGCAGTATCTGCCATTAGTGATATCCTGCGGGCATAGACCTCCTTTTTGACCATCTTCAATCAATGTAAAGGTGCATGTGACTAACGTGACCACCCCTTCTAACACTGAAGCCGCAAAGGCGGAACCAGTATTTGATGATCCGATCGGCATTACTGATCCCCCGATCGATGAGCTTTTGGACAAGGTTTCCTCTAAGTACGCTTTGGTCATCTTTGCCGCTAAGCGCGCACGCCAGATCAATAGCTACTACCAAGAGCAGGATGAAGGTGTCTTCGAGTTCGTAGGCCCGCTGGTTACCCCAGAGCCAGGCGAAAAGCCTTTGTCCATCGCATTGCGCGAGATTGATGCTGGCCTGCTTGACCACGAGGAAGGCAAGTAGCTAGCACAAAGCGTGTAATAGCTTTAAGGCTCCACGTGCCGCCACAGACGTGTATCCCCGGTTTGGGGTGCACCTCTTGGTCGCGGCGGGTGGAGCCTTTCTCTATGTCGGCAGGTACCATCGTGCGGTGTGACTGATAAAGATACCTCTCGCAATATTGTTCTGGGCGTCGCTGGCGGCATCGCTGCCTACAAGGCGTGCCACCTTGTGCGCAATCTCAAGGAAGCGGGCGATGATGTCCGCGTTGTCCCGACGGAAAGTGCACTGAACTTCGTGGGCGCGGCTACGTTTGAGGCTCTATCTGGTCATCCTGTCTCCACGAGCGTGTTTGAGGCCGTGGATGAGGTGCAGCACGTCAACGTAGGACAGCATGCGGATGCAGTGGTCATTGCGCCTGCCACCGCAGACCTTATCGCGCGCTTGGCCGCAGGCCGTGCAGACGATTTGCTCACGGCCACCGTATTGGTCGCGACGTGCCCGGTTATTGTGGCCCCGGCCATGCACACTGAGATGTGGCATAACCCCGCTACGCAGGACAACGTGGCTACTTTGCGACGTCGCGGTATCACCGTCATCGAGCCCGCCCACGGCCGCCTAACCGGCAAAGATTCTGGCCCGGGTCGTTTGCCGGAGCCGGAACAGATTGCGGAGATTGTCCGTACTGAACTGGCGGGCTACCGAGTGCAACACACCTGGCAGGGCAAGAAGGTCGTCATATCAGCCGGCGGTACCCAGGAAGAGCTGGACCCGGTCCGATACTTAGGCAATCGCTCTTCCGGCAGGCAGGGATTCGCGCTCGCGGAATGGGCCGCCCAGATGGGGGCCGAGGTCACCCTCGTGGCGGGTAATACCGCCCAGCTTCCTGTACCAAGTGGCGCGAAACTCCGGCACATTGTCTCCACCCGCGAATTGGAGGACGCCATGCGCGAGGAGTCCCTCGATGCGAACGTGGTGATCATGGCCGCCGCGGTTTCTGACTTCCGTCCCGCGGAGGTTGCCGAATCAAAGATGAAGAAGGGACAGGCGGACGATGCGCTCTCGACGCTCCATCTGGTGGAAAACCCGGATGTGCTCAAAGGGCTCGTCGCTGCGCGCGAGCGCTCGGAAATCCCTGCCGAATGCGTAATTGTAGGGTTCGCCGCCGAAACTGGCGATGCCCAGAAGTCCGCCTTGGACTATGCCCAGGAAAAGTTTGCGCGTAAGGGCTGCGACGTGCTCATGGCCAATGAGGTCGGGCGCGGAAAAACCTTTGGTCAAAAGTCCAATGAAGGGTGGATTTTACGTCCGGATTGCGCGCCACAACGTGTGGAGCATGGCTCGAAGCAGGTTGTCGCCGCTCAGATTCTTTTGGCTGTGAATGAAATGTTTCAGGTGTAGACAACTAAAATTGCGTTTATAGACCGCTTGGTCTAGGATTGCGAGGTATTAGGCTTGGGCGTAGAAAACCCACAGCATCGAATCAACAGTGAGAGCGAAGGAAGTTTTTGTGACTGATAACGCTGCAGTGGCAACTCGTCTTTTTACCAGCGAGTCCGTGACAGAAGGCCATCCCGATAAGATTTGTGACGCCATTTCTGACGCCATCCTTGATGCCCTGCTGGAAAAGGACCCAGCATCCCGCGTCGCCGTCGAGACGTTGGTAACCACCGGCCAGGTCCACGTGGTGGGCGAGGTTCGCACCGAGGCATACGTAGAAATCCCGGCGCTGGTGCGCGACACCCTTAAGTCCATCGGCTTTACTTCTTCCGAAGTCGGCTTTGATGGCAACACTTGCGGTGTGAATATCGCCATCGGCGAGCAGTCCCAGGAAATTGGCGCCGGAGTGGACAACTCCACTGAGGCCCGCGCCCATGACGAGGACTATGACGCCGAAAACGATACCGCCGGTGCCGGCGACCAGGGCCTGATGTTCGGCTACGCCTCCAATGAGACTGCTGAGTACATGCCACTGCCCATCGCTTTGGCGCACCGCCTGTCCCGCCGCCTGACGCAGGTGCGCAAGGAAGGCATCGTCGATCACCTCCGACCGGATGGCAAGACCCAGGTGACCTTTGCCTACACCGATGACAATGAGCCGTCCCACCTGGATACCGTGGTGATTTCCACGCAGCACGATGCCGAGGTCGATAGCGCTTGGTTGGAAGGCCCCTTGCGCAGCGAGGTCCTTGAATGGGTTATCAAGGACGCCGGCTTGGAGAAGTACTACACCGAAGACACGACCTTGTTGGTCAACCCTTCCGGTTCCTTCATCCTTGGCGGACCGATGGGAGATGCCGGACTTACCGGCCGCAAGATCATCGTCGATACTTACGGCGGTATGGCTCGCCACGGCGGCGGCGCGTTCTCTGGCAAGGACCCGAGCAAGGTGGACCGTTCCGCTGCTTATGCCATGCGCTGGGTGGCTAAGAATATCGTCGCCGCGGGCTTGGCAGATCGCGCTGAAGTCCAGGTGGCTTATGCAATCGGCCGCGCAAAGCCGGTGGGTCTGTACGTGGAGACCTTCGGTACCGCTAAGGAAGGCCTGAGTGATGCGAATATCCAGGCTGCGGTGAATCAGGTATTTGACCTGCGCCCGGCCGCTATCATTCGCGAGCTCGACCTGTTGCGCCCCATCTATGCGCAAACTGCCGCCTACGGTCACTTTGGCCGCACCGACGTTGAGCTGCCGTGGGAGCAGTTGAACCGAGTGGAAGCATTGCGTGCTGCCGCTGGTCTGTAGAATCGAGGCCTATGCCTAAGAAAACACCCGCCACCCGGAAGCCGGTTGCGCGGGTGTTGCCTCTTTTGGGGGTTGCGCACCTAGACCGGGGATTTGATTACCTCGTAGAAGAGGCAGACTCAGAAGAAGTCCAACCGGGGATTAAGGTGCGCATCCGCTTCAATGGGCGCTTGGTGGATGCGATTGTTTTAGAACGCCGGCATGATTCTGAATTTGGCGGCAACCTGCGCTTTATCGAGCGCATCATCTCACCCTTCCAGGTTTATCCGCCGCAGTTGGCCCGGCTTGTTGACGCCCTGGCAGACCGCTACGGCGGCGTGCGCTCAGATATTATCCGCTCCGCCATCCCGCCGCGGCACGCCAAGGCGGAGGAATCCGATTTAGAGACCCCGTGGGAGGAGCTCGGTGCCACGAGCGAGCCCGACCTATCAGGATGGTCGGCCTATCAACATGGCGAGGCTTTCGTCGACTCGATTCTGGCAGGCAAGCTCGCTCGGGCCGCTTGGCAAATCGCCCCGGGCGATGATTGGGCACATGCGCTCGCTGCCCTCGCTGCCAAAGTGGCGCTTGGCGGTGGCGGAGTTCTCCTCGTCGCCCCGGACCAAAAGAGCGTCGATGCTGTAGAGGCCGCGCTGCGCCAGGTACTTGGGGCAAAGCAGATAACGGTGCTGACTAATAGCATGGGCCCGCAGGCGCGCTACCGCCGCTATCTCTCCGCACTAGTGGGCCAAGCGCGCGTGGTCATTGGCACCAGGTCTGCCGCCTTTGCCCCGGTCAAAGACCTGCAGCTGGCGGTGATCCTTGATGATGGCAATGATAATTTGGTCGACAACCTCAAGCCTTATGTCCATGCGAGGGAAGTACTTACCACCCGCTCAGCCTTCGAAGGTTGCAGCATGGTTTTGGCCAACCATTCACGGACGTCGGAGACACAGCTCCTCGTGGAATCAGGATGGGCGCACGATGTGGTGGCCAAAGAGCAAACCATAACGGCGCGGTGCCCGGCTATCGAGGCGGTGGGGTCGTTCGGTCTGTCTATCGCCCGCGACCTGCAGGGCGGCACCACCAAAGTACAGGCGCAGGCCTTCCAAGCCGCCCACCAGGCGCTGGATAGGGGAGAGCCCGTGCTGGTGCAGGTACCGCGCAAGGGGTATGCACCCATTTTGGCCTGTGGCCAGTGCCGAGCGCCGGCTCGCTGCCGGCATTGCAATGGGCCGTTGGGGCTGCCGCCCAAGGGGGCGTCGGCAAGCGCAGGCCCGGAAGAGGCGGGAATGCCTACCTGCCGCTGGTGTGGCCGAATCGAGGCACGGCATCGGTGCACCGAATGCGGGTCCCCGCGCCTGCGGGCCATCGTGTTGGGCTCGGAGCGCACTGCGGAAGAAATGGGCCGGGCCTTTCCCAATACGCGGGTAGTGGTCTCGGGCGGAAACAAGGTGCTCGATGCAGTGGACAATGCGCCGGCGCTGGTCATTGCCACCCCTGGCGCCGAACCGACAGTAAAAGATGGTGCCTATGGCGCGGCGTTGCTCTTGGATGCCGGTGCGTTGCTCAACCGGCAAGACCTGCGCGCCACGGAGGACACCCTAGCGAAGTGGGCGCAGGCGGCTACCTTGGTGCAGCCGCATTTCAAGGGTGGTCGAGTAATCCTGGCCGCCGATGAGTCGCTCACCGTAGTCCAGCATTTCCTGCGATGGGACATGGTGGGCGCGGCCGCCGCAGAGCTTGCTGCCCGGCGCGAAGTGCGCTTCCCACCCGCGGTGCATTTTGCTGCCATCGACGGTGCGGATGCATCCCTGGATGGCTTTGCCGAGCTTGTGGATCTTCCAGACCACGCGGAGGTATTAGGACCAGTTCCCCTTCCGCCGGGGCAGAGCCTGCCTGGTGACTACGATAGCCAGCGTTTTGGCCCACCGCAGCGGTTGGTCGTGCGCACCCCGCTGGGGCCGCGTTCCCAATTGGGGCGGGCATTGCGCAGTGCCAACGCCGCGCGCAGCGCCCGCAAGGATGAGCTGCCTTTGCGCATCGTGGTTGACCCCATCCACGTGGGTTAGCCATATCGGGGCCATTGGCACTCATGCGCTAATCTCGACGGAGGAAGCCGCCACCGCCGGCCGGCTTGGTCACGGTGCCAGGAGAAAGGTGTGATTGCCATGTCCCTTCGAGAGCTGCGTATCTACGGCGACCCAGTCTTGGGCAGCCGCGCGGAGGAAATTAGTAAATTTGATGCAGGTCTGCGCGCTCTGGCGAGCGATATGCTCGAGACCATGGATAAAGCCGGGGGAGTAGGGCTAGCGGCTAATCAGGTAGGGATTTTGCAGCGAATCTTCGTCTATGACTGCTCGCATACCCAATCTGGGCTGCGTGGGGCGATTGTTAACCCGGTCTGGACTCCGGTGGGAGAGCAGCAGCAAACAGGCCCGGAAGGATGCCTATCTATTCCAGGAATTAGCGCGGAAACCACGAGGTTCAACCAGGTCTTTGTGTCCGGACAGGATATTGAGGGGCGCCCTGTGTCCATGGTGGCCTCAGGACTGATGGCTCGGTGCATCCAGCATGAGACCGACCACCTCGATGGGGTGCTCTTCCTACAACGCCTAGAGGCGCCAGTGCGCAAGGAGGCCATGCGCGCCATCCGTGAATCCGAGTGGTTTAACGCCTCGTAGCCCACTCGCTGTGGCGGCAGCGTTGCGGCGTTGTAGCCTAGTATTTTGAACGATATTAAGAGGAGAGTTTCCCCGCATGCGGATTATTTTTGCCGGTACCCCTGAGCCAGCCGTTGTGGCCTTGGAAAAACTACTTGCCTCGTCGCACGAGGTGGTGGCGGTAATTACTCGCCCAGACGCGAAGAAGGGCCGCGGCCGCACTCTTCACCCGAGCCCAGTGAAAGCGCTCGCCCAAGAACATGGCATTGAAGTATTGACCCCAACCACCCTGCGCCCTGACTCGGAGGATGGGCAGGCGCTGCGCGCCCGCTTAAAGGAATTGCAGCCTGAGGCGATTCCGGTGGTGGCCTACGGCAATCTGGTGACTAAGGACCTGCTGGAACTACCACAGCATGGCTGGGTAAACCTGCACTTTTCCTTGCTTCCGGCATGGCGCGGCGCGGCCCCGGTGCAGGCTGCCATTGCCGCAGGCGATGACGTGACCGGCGCATCAACCTTCCGCATTGAGGAGGGCCTTGATACCGGCCCGGTGCTCGGCACCGTGACGGAGGAGATTAAAGGAACCGATACTGCCGATGACCTGTTGACGCGCCTTGCCTATTCCGGCGGCGATCTGCTCGTGGCCACCATGGATGGCCTAGCGGCGGGACAGCTGGAGGCGCAGCCGCAGCAGGGGGAGGCTACCTATGCGCCGAAAATCTCTACCGCGCAGGCACGCGTGGAGTGGTCCCAACCGGCATTTGCCATCGATCGGCACATTCGCGCACACACGCCTGGGCCGGGTGCATGGACCATGTGGGACGAGGCCCGCGTGAAGATTGGACCGGTCAGCCGCATAGAAGAGGCGGCGGTTCCACAGGAACTAGAACCAGGGCAGCTGCACATTGCCAAGAAAGCCGTATTCATCGGTACCGGTTCGCAGCCAGTCCAGCTGGGTAAAATCCAGCCTCCGGGAAAGAAGATGATGAACGCGGCCGATTGGGCCCGCGGACTAGGCAAGGATGCCGAGGTGAAGTTTCAATGAGCGGTGGTTTCCGTTCCCGCAGCAAGTCCGGGGATAAGTCCCCGGAGGGTAAGCCGCAGGACTCCCACAAATCCACTGGTGCGAAGGGCCGAGATGACCGCCCGCAACGGCAGCAGCGTGGCGGCCGCGGTGGGCAGCATAGGGGCCGGCAGTCTGCTAAGGGCCAGCGTCCCGGCAAGCGCCAGGAAGGCGGTCTGATTCAGGCCGCGCTGGCCGCGGGCGTGGATGCGCCGCGTGCGGTCGCCTTCGACGTGGTGCGCAGGGTAAGCGATGACGATGCCTTCGCTAACCTCATTTTGCCCAAGGCACTGCGCAAGCAAAAGCTCAAGGGGCGCGACGCCGCCTTCGCCACCGAAATCACCTACGGCACGCTGCGCACCCTTGGCGTAGTTGATGCCGTCATCGCAGAGTGCTCCTCTCGCGGCCTCGAGGCCATTTCCCCAGCCGTAGTTGATGCCTTGCGCCTGGGCACTTATCAGGTTCTCTATACCCGCGTGGAGCCACACGCGGCGGTTGATACCACCGTTCGTTTGGTAGAAGCCGCCGGTGAAGTCAAGGCCAAGGGCTTTGCCAATGGCATCATGCGCACCATTACGCGGACGCCGGCCAAGGCTTGGCTGGACAAGCTCGCTCCACAGGGGGAGATCGCCGGCATCGCCTTTAAGCATGCCCACCCCACCTGGATTGCGGAATCGTTTAGCCGCGTGTTGGGCCTAGGGGAGTTGGAGGCTGCCCTGGCGGCGGATTCGGATCGACCTTCGGTGCATCTGGTGGCGCGCCCCGGGGAAATCTCGGCCGAGGAATTGGCCCTGATGACCGGTAATGAGGAGGGGCGCTATTCCCCTTATGCGGTGTACATGGAATCCGGTGACCCCGGCCAATTGGAACCCGTGCGCCAAGGATTGGCGGCCGTGCAGGATGAGGGCTCGCAGCTGATTGCTCGCGCGGTATGCGAGGCGCCCCTCGAGGGCGAGGACACCGGCCGGTGGCTGGATCTCTGCGCCGGTCCCGGCGGAAAGGCGGCCTTGATGGGGGCGCTTGCCCGCATCGACTCCGCGCATGTTGATGCAGTGGAGGTATCTCCGCACCGAGCGGCGCTGATTGAAAAGACGGTGAGCGACTTGCCCGTAGACGTTCGTGTGGCAGATGGCCGAAATCCCGGCGTGGGAGAGGGCTTTGACCGCGTGCTTGTCGACGCCCCTTGTTCCGGCCTTGGCGCGCTCCGTCGCCGCCCAGAGGCGCGGTGGCGCAAGTCGGAGGCCGATATTGCTGAGCTCAACCAGCTGCAATTCGAGCTCTTGTCTTCCGCATTAAACCTGGTGCGTCCAGGTGGTGTGGTTATCTACTCCACGTGTTCGCCAGATCTGCGCGAAACCCGGGGCATCGTTGACCGCGCCGTGCGCGAACTCGGCGCCGAAGAACTCGATGCACATGCTCTCATTCCTGATATGGGCGATGTGGGCCATGAGAAATCCGTGCAGATGTGGCCGCATCGGCACGGTACCGACGCCATGTTCTTTGCGGCGCTTCGCCGCGCAGCCGACTAATCGCGATAGACTGGTGGGCATGTCCGCACCGATCATTTCCCCTTCCATCCTGGCTGCCGATTTTTCTCGCTTGGGCGAGGAACTAGCGGCGATTGATACCGCAGACTGGGTCCATGTGGACATTATGGATGGGCACTTTGTGCCCAACCTGTCCTTCGGCCCAGATATCACGGCCACGGTCCATCGCAGCACCGATAAGCCACTAGATGTCCACCTCATGATCGAGGAACCCGAAAAGTGGGTGGAGACCTATGCCAAGGCGGGCGCACATACGATTATCTTCCACGTGGAGGCCGTCGCCGATGACCAGGCGGCAGTGGACTTGGCCCAGCGCATCCGCGATTTGGGCGTGCGTGCGGCCTTTTCCATCAAGCCAGACACCGCCATCGCGCCGTGGTTGGATAAGCTGCACCATTTCGATGAGGTGCTCGTGATGTCTGTGGAGCCTGGCTTCGGTGGGCAAAAGTTCATGCCGGAAATGCTGGAGAAGGTCCGTAAGTTGCGCCGCAGCATTGATGATCAGGGCCTTGATACCGTCATCGAGATCGATGGCGGCATTTCACCCGAGACCATCGGGGCAGCCGCCGAGGCGGGTTGCGATGCTTTCGTGGCAGGCTCAGCCGTATTCAAATCGGATGATCCCGCCGGCGTCGTGAAGCAGCTGCGTGATCTGGCGGATGGTGCTTAATGGGCGCGGAGCTACAAGACAGCAACATCTCCGCGGCGCTATTGCGCGCAATGGCCGCCGGTGCTGAGGTCCGCGGAACCACGAGCCCTAACCCACCCGTTGGCGCGGTCATCGTGTCCTCAGCCGGGGAAATTGTGGGCGTCGGCGCCACCCAGCCCGTAGGAGGTGCGCATGCCGAGGTCATGGCGTTGCGTGAGGCCGGAGATAAGGCGCGCGGCGCCACGGCCGTGGTCACCTTGGAACCCTGCGCGCACACCGGTCGCACGGGTCCCTGCGTGCAGGCGCTTATCGATGCCGGCGTGGCTCGCGTGTACTACCTCCACGCCGATCCCACCCCGCAGGCTGCGGGTGGAGCAGAAGTACTGGCGGGGGCTGGAGTGGACGTCGCCAAGCTAGAAAAGCCCCCGCACGCCGAGGATGCCTTGGTACCATGGTTATTTGCCGTGCGCACCCAACGACCCCACGTCACCTTGAAGTTCGCACAAACGCTGGACGGTTTTACGGCCGCGGCCGATGGAACCAGCCAATGGATTACGGGCGAGGAGGCGCGCGACTGGGTGCATGCCGATAGGGCGCACCGCGATGCCATCGTGGTGGGCACCGGCACGGCGCTGGCTGATAATCCCTCGCTCACCGCGCGCTTTAGCGACGGCAGCTTGCGCGCGCACCAGCCACGCCGGGTGGTCATTGGCAAGCGTGATTTGGAATCGGCGGGCGATGCAGCAAGCCACCTGCGCGAGTTGGGGTACGAGCAGTACGACAGCATCGAAGAAGCTCTCTACGAACTCTACGCCACCGGTGCCCGCGACGTCCTCGTGGAAGGAGGCGCAGGCCTGGCCAGCAGCTTTCTCAAGGCTGACTTGGTGGATGCCATCTCCGCCTATATTGCGCCACTTTTGCTGGGCGAGGGCCGTGGCGTGCTCGCGCACCCCGTGACCCAGACACTGGCAGAGGCCACCCGTTTCCACAGGGTGGGAATGAAGGCGCTGGGTGACGACGTTCTTATTGAGTACGTGCGCTAGACGCTGGACATAGTAGTGAGCGAGAAAGGTTGGAAGTGTTTACTGGTCTAGTACAAGAGTTGGGCACCGTGGATGCAATGGAGCCGCACGCAGACGCGCTTCGCCTGAGCATTCGTGCCCCGCGCACCGTCGCAGGGGCCGCATTGGGGGATTCCATTGCCATTAACGGCGTATGCCTTACCGTGGCGGATCTGTCGGCCGATACTTTTTGTGCGGATGTGATGCAGGAGTCCCTCGACCGCACTGCACTAGGGCGCCTTGCCGAGGGCGATCCGGTCAATGTAGAGCCGGCGCTGCTTCCCACCACCCGGCTGGGCGGGCACATTATGCAAGGCCACGTGGACGGTACCGCTACGCTCCAGAGCCGAACTAGCTCCGAGAATTGGGATGTGTTGCGTTTTAGCTTACCGTCCGAGCTTGCCCGGTACGTCGTGAAAAAGGGCTCCATTGCCGTGAGCGGCACCTCGCTGACTGTGAGCGCCGTGGGCCCAGACTGGTTCGAGGTATCCCTTATCCCCACCACTTTGCGCGATACTATTCATGGCGCCTTGCCGGTGGGAGGAGAGGTAAATCTCGAGGTGGATGTGCTGGCCAAGTATGTAGAAAAGATGCTTCACCCCGAAGCTCAACCCCTTGAGGCTAAGGACTAGACTGCTACCTTATGAGCGCGAGTGATAATTCCATCCGTCTAGATTCCATCGACCAGGCCATCGCGGATATCGCCGCTGGTAAGCCGGTTGTTGTCATCGATGATGAGGATCGCGAAAATGAAGGCGATCTGATTTTCGCCGCGGAGCTAGCCACCCCGGAACTCGTAGCCTTCATGGTGCGCTATTCCTCTGGATATATCTGCGCACCCTTATTGCCAGACGATTGCAACCGGTTGAACCTACCACCGATGCTGGCGGTCAACCAAGATGTACGCGGCACCGCCTACACGGTGACCGTGGATGCAGCAACGGGCAGCACCGGTATTTCTGCCACCTCGCGCGCAGAAACCATCCGCCGCCTGGCAGACCCCAGCACCACTCCAGGAGAGTTCACCCGTCCAGGCCACGTGGTGCCGCTGTGTGCTCGGCCGGGCGGCGTTTTGGAGCGGGACGGTCATACGGAGGCATCCATTGATCTCGCCCGATTGGCGGGCCTGCGCCCGGCCGGTGTGCTGTGCGAGATCGTCTCCGAGGATGACCCCACGGATATGGCACGCTCGCCAGAGTTGCGCCGCTTTGCCGATACACATGGGCTCTCCATGATCTCTATCGCGCAGCTCATCGAGTGGCGCCGCCATAATGAAACGCAGGTCACCCGCCAGGTTGCCACTGAGCTACCCACCGAATATGGTCACTTCACCGCCATCGGTTACCGCCATGAGGTAGACGGGCAGGAGCACGTTGCGCTGGTCGCTGGGGATCCCGCCCAACTGCGCGGCGCACGCGACGTTATGGTGCGCGTCCATTCCGAATGCCTAACCGGTGATGCCTTTAGCTCACGGCGCTGCGATTGCGGGCCCCAACTGCATGAATCCATGCGCCTTATCAGCCAGGAAGGCCGCGGCGTGGTCATCTACCTGCGTGGTCAGGAAGGACGCGGCATCGGGCTTTTGCATAAGTTGGAGGCGTACCGCCTGCAGGATTCGGGCATGGACACAGTCGATGCCAACCTAGAGCAGGGACTGCCCGAGGACGCCCGGGAGTATTCCGTGGCCGGGCAGATCCTTCGCGATCTCGGCATCGAATCCGCAAACCTTTTGACCAATAATCCGCATAAGGGCGAAGGTCTGAGCGGCTTCGGCGTAGATGCAAGCCACCACACGCCGCTGGCTACCCCAGCCCACGCGGATAATATTGAATACTTGCGTACTAAGCGCGACCGCATGGGGCACGACCTTCCGCAGGTTGCCAAGTGGGACGCCGAACATAAGTAAAGATTTGACGTGCAATTGAAAGGAAAGCGATGAGTAAAGAAGGCCTGCCTGATATTGCCCAGGTAGATGGCAGTGGACTGCGCGTTGCCGTGGTTACTGCTACGTGGAACGCAGAAATCTGCGACCAGCTCCGTGCTCAGGCGGTGCAGACTGCAACCGATAATGGGGCCGAGGTTGACGAATACCGAGTGGTAGGTGCCTTGGAACTTGGCGTTGTGGTCCAAGCAGCAGCTCGCTCCTACGATGCCGTGGTAGCACTAGGCTGCGTTATCCGTGGCGGCACCCCGCACTTTGACTACGTATGCGATTCCGTCACCCAGGCGCTGACCCGAATCTCACTCGATGAATCCACCCCGGTAGCTAACGGCGTGCTGACCGTCAACGACCAGCAGCAAGCCATCGACCGCGCCGGTTTTGCAGATTCGGTAGAAAACAAGGGCGCCGAAGCAATGATTGCGGCTTTAGATACCGCGCTGCAGTTGCGTACACTAAACGCAGCACAGAAGTAACCTTTAGCAATGCGTCAGCGCCCGATGCTTGACCACCAAGGTGGCCGGCGGGGCGCGCCCCAAAGGAGTATGCACATGAACGAGGCGCAGGCCCCAAAGAATCCGCAGCACAGCCGCCAGCTTAGCGACGCCGAAGTATTGGCCTATACCAGTGCCGATCCCTTCGCCCAGACCACGTCTAAGCCATGGGAGTTTACGGCCACCTCGCCTTTCTTGCGCAAGGTCGCTATCGCCTGGGTGATCCTCGTTATGGCCATCCATATCTTCATGGGAATCACCTTGGATGTGTCTTTTACCGGTGCGCACGTGACTACCATCGATAAATTCGCCTTCCCTGGCGTAGGTGTTCTCATTTCCGTTCTGTCCTGGATCGCTCTTAACCGTCCACGCCTGCGGGCCAATGAGGATGGGGTAGAGGTCCGCAATATCGTGGGCACGCGCTTCTATCCGTGGCAGGTGGTCTACGGGCTTTCCTTCCCTGTAGGCCAGCGTATGGCACGCCTTGAGCTACCCGAGTTCGAGTTCGTCCCCGTCTGGGCATTGCAGTCCGGCGATAAGGACACCGTCATCGACAACGTCCGCCGCTTCCGCGACGTGGAAGCCAAGTACATGCCTCAGGATTAACCATTGGCTGACCCCACCACCTACCGCCCGGCTCCAGGAACCATCCCCACCGACCCGGGCGTCTATAAGTTCCGCGATGAAAACCGCCGTGTTATCTACGTGGGCAAAGCCAAGAACCTGCGCGCTCGGCTGTCCAACTATTTTCAGGACATCACGCAACTACACCCACGCACGCGCCAAATGGTGCTTACCGCCAATTCGGTGGAGTGGACGGTAGTTGCCAGCGAGGTGGAAGCCTTGCAGTTGGAGTACACGTGGATCAAACGCTTTGATCCGCACTTCAATGTCATGTACCGCGACGATAAGACCTATCCTATGCTCGCGGTATCTGTAGGGGAGACGGTCCCTCGCGCCTTTTTCTACCGTGGCCCGCGGCGAAAGGGCGTGCGCTATTTCGGCCCCTATTCCCACGCTTGGGCCGTGCGCGAAAGCTTGGACCTGCTTACCCGCGTCTTTCCCATGCGTACCTGCTCGAAGGGCGTATATAACCGGCATGAGCGGCTTGGGCGTCCGTGCCTTTTGGGATACATCGGCAAATGCGATGCACCCTGCATTGGCAGAGTAAGCAAAGAAGACCACCGCGAGACGGTCAACGATCTCGTGTCCTTCATGAATGGCAACACCGGTTCAGTGCGCCGCAAACTCACCCAGGACATGGAGCAGGCCGCCGAGAACCTAGAGTTCGAACGCGCTGCGCGCCTGCGCGATGACTTGGGCGCGATTGACAAGATCATGGAACAGCAGGCCGTGGTCTTCACAGACGGCACGGATGCTGATCTCATTGCTTTTAACTCCGATGAGCTTGAGGCAGCGGTACAGATTTTCTACGTTCGCGATGGGCGCATTCGCGGGCAACGCGGTTGGGTAGTCGAACGCGCCGGCGATCAGGCGAGTTCAGAGCCCTTGGAAGAAGGACAACCTGATCCCGCGCTGCCCGCGTTAGTGCAGAACTTCCTTATCCAGTTCTATTCCGATGCGGTCGAGCGTGAAAAGCAAGAGGCGCGCGAAGACGCTGCGCTCGCCGCGGATGTGAAGCGGCGCGGCGTGGACCAAGAATCGCACATGAAATCCCGCCGCGTGCAGGTTATTCCCCGCCAGATATTGGTTCAGGCCCTGCCGGATGAACCCGAGCAGGTCGTCGCATTGTTGGAGGAGCTGCGCGGCGCCCAAATAGACCTGCGCGTTCCTCAGCGCGGCGATAAAAAACAGCTTATGGCCACGGTGGAGAAAAACGCCAAGGAGCAATTGCGCCAACATAAGCTCAAGCGGGTAGGAGACCTCACCGCACGCTCTGCGGCTTTGCAGGATATTCAAGAAGCCCTGGGCATGGAGCAAGCCCCATTGCGCATTGAATGTACCGATATTTCGCACATTCAAGGCACAGATGTGGTTGCTTCTCTAGTGGTCTTTGAAGATGGTTTGCCCAAGAAGTCGGACTATAGGCGCTACCGCATTAAGGAGGCGGCAGGCGATGGCCGCTCGGATGACGTCGGTTCTATCGCAGAGATTACGCGCCGTAGGTTTAAGCGCCATAAGCAAGATAAGCTGGCCCATCCGGATGAGGAAGTAGAAGAGTCTTCCTTTGCAGAGGAGAAGGTGGCGGAAGAATCTGCCGAAGCGGGTCGCCGCTTTGCGTATCCACCGCAGCTTTTTATCGTGGATGGCGGCGCGCCCCAGGTGGCCGCGGCTCAGGAGGTATTTGATGAGTTAGGCATTGTGGATGTAACCCTGGTGGGCCTGGCCAAGCGCCTCGAGGAAATTTGGGTTCCCGGCGATGATGAGCCGGTGATTTTGCCGCGTAACTCGCAAGCGCTCTTCCTCCTGCAGCAAATTCGTGATGAAGCCCACCGCTTCGCTATTACTTATCATCGGCAGCAGCGCTCAAAGCGGATGCGTTCCTCGGTACTCGATTCCGTGCCGGGATTGGGACCGCAACGGCGCACCGATCTGGTCAAGCATTTCGGTTCGGTGAAAAAGCTCAAGGCCGCCACTGTGGATGAGATCTGTGAGGTCAACGGCTTTGGTCCAAAACTGGCCCAGACCGTGTATGAGAGTTTGCATGATTCTGCGGGCAATTAAGTGGCATTCTCCTAGAGGCAGCGAATCTTGAAGCGCTAGACTGAAGAGCATGACGCATTTCGAAACTCCACCCATTTTGATAACCGGCATGTCCGGCGGCGGGTTGAGTTCCGCTGCCAAAGTGTTTGAGGACAAGGGCTACTACGTGGCCCACAATATTCCGCCTCGCGCCATTGTTGACCTTCTCAAGCTGTGCAACCAAGAAGAAACTCCGGTGGGCAAGGTAGCAGCCGTCACGGATGTGCGCTCGCGCATGTTCCCAGGGTCTCTGTTGGAGATTATGGATGAGCTTACGGAACTTAATATGAAGCCCACCGTGCTCTTTTTGGATGCTCGCGATGATGTACTCATCCGCCGGTTCGATTCGGTGCGGCGCACCCACCCCTTGCAGGAGGGGGACACGCTCAAAGTAGGAATCCAACGCGAGCGCCAGGCAGTGGCAGAAGTGCGTTCCCATGCGGATATCATTATCGATACGACCAACCTATCCATTCATGATCTCCGCCGTGCCATTGAGGCCGCCTTTGGTGAGATGCAAAATGCAAAGCAGCATGTCACCGTGGAATCCTTTGGATTTAAGAATGGCTCGCCCCGCGATGCTGACTTAGTAGTAGACGTGCGGTTCCTGCCCAACCCCTATTGGGTTCCAGAACTGCGCGGATACCGCGGTACGGATGAACCAGTTGCCCACTATGTGCTCTCGCAGCCAGCGGCGCAGGAATTCGTAGACAATTTCTTGCAGATGTTTTCCACCATGCTGGATGGCTACCGCCATGAGGGTAAGAACTTCATCACGCTTGGCGTCGGTTGCACGGGCGGTCACCACCGGTCCGTTGCCGTCGCAGAGGCTATTGCGGCGCGCCTGCGGGACAATGACACCTTAGACGTCAGCACCTTACATAGGGATATCGCTCGAGGTTAGAGCACAGGAGTTTTAACGCTTTTATGACCAATCCTTCACACATGGTCTGCCTTGGCGGCGGCCATGGACTTTATCAAACCCTTCTGTCCGCACGCTTTAGCGAGGCGGCCGATATTTCTGCCATTGTTACGGTCGCGGATGATGGCGGCTCCTCTGGCCGTTTGCGCCGCGAGCTGGAAATCATCCCACCGGGTGACCTGCGCATGGCGCTGGCTGCCTTGGCTAATAGTGACCCAGTGGGGGACTTGTGGGCGCGAACTTTGCAACACCGTTTCGGTGGCAATGGCGCGATGGCAGGACATGCGGTGGGCAATCTGATGATTGCGGGATTGACGGATGTGCTCGGCGATTATCAAGCTGCCCTGGATACCATCGCAGAACTTACCAATTCCCAGGGGCGGGTATTCCCAGTAGTCAACCAGGCCCTAGAGATTGAAGCGGACGTAGCCGGGCTTGACGACGACCCCCGTGTCATGCGCCAAGTCCGCGGCCAGGTTGCCGTCGCTTCCACGCCGGGCCAGGTGCGGCGCGTGCGCATCGTGCCCGAACAGCCCAGCGCGAATCCGGATGCGCTCGATGCCATCCAGCGCGCGGATCTCATCACCATCGGTCCAGGCTCGTGGTTTAGTTCGGTATTGCCACATACTCTCGTGCCGGAGGTAGTGGATGCGATTTCTGCTTCCGATGCGCTGCGCGTTGTTGTTTTGAACCTTTCGGCCGAGCCCGGTGAGACTAATGGTTTCTCCGCGGAGCGCCACTTGCATGTGCTCGCTCAACACGCCCCCGATCTGCGGATTGACCGCATTTTGGTGGACGAGGCGGCTTTACCCACCGATAGTGAGCGCGTCTATATTCAGCGCGCCGCGCAGTCCCTAGGCGCTCGCGCTACCTTCGCGGATGTGAGCCAAGTTGATGCCAATGGTCGCAGCATCAATAAGCATGACCCTGAAAAGCTGTCTACAGCACTTCTGGACCTATATTCGGACTATCGCAGCGCTCGCGATTAGAACTGGCGCCTACTCTTCCGGCTAGCGTGCGGCCGATCGCGCTTGACCGACTGCACGTCGACTGGGCGCGCGCGGTATGATGTCAGAAATCCTTTCACCGCACTGGGCTGGGAGCGATGGCTCTGGCCGGTATGCGAACTTTGTGACTGTGAGAAAAGAAATGGGGCGAACTAGGTGACCACACCATTGACCGACCAGGTCAAAGAAGAATTGACGGCTGTCGTTGTGCCACGCCAGTCCGCTCGCGCTGCCGAACTGGCGGCGATGTTGCGCTTCGCCGGCGACCTAGATATTTCCGGCGACAGCATGTCCTATGAGCTAGAGCTAGAAAGCCACGCTATTGCACGGCGCTTCATCAACGCTCTTGATGACCTCTATGGCATCACTGCCGAAAGCCATGTCGCCGGCCCGGCAGGAACCACCAAGAAGACTCGCGTGACGGTTCGCATCTCCACCGGTGCGAAAGAGCTGACCCGTCGGCTGGGCCTTATCACCCGCTCCGGCCATGCAGTAGTGGGGCTGCCGCCGCAGGTCATCTCCGGCACCGTAGCCGATAGCGAAGCAGCATGGCGCGGAGCCTTCCTTGCCCATGGCAGCCTCACGGAGCCAGGCCGCTCTTCCGCGCTGGAAGTAACCTGCCCGTGCCAAGAGGCTGCGTTGGCACTGGTGGGCTGCGCCCGCCGCCTTGGTATCTCTGCGAAGACGAAGGAGACTCGTGGCGAAGATCGCGTCGTTGTACGCGATGGTGATGCTATCGGGGCGCTTCTTACGCGTATGGGTGCTCAGGAGACTCGAATGAGCTGGGAAAAGAAGCGCGTTAAGCGGGAGGCGCACGATACCTCGCGGCGCCTGGACAATTTTGATGACGCCAACCTTCGGCGCTCTGCTCGCGCTGCAGTTACCGCGGCAGCGCGTGTTGACCGCGCCATGGAGATCCTAGGCGATGATGTTCCTGAGCATTTGGCAGACGCGGGCCGCTTGCGAGTTCAGCACCGCGAGGCTTCGCTCGAAGAGCTAGGCCGCTTGGCCGAGCCTCCCATGACCAAGGACGCAGTAGCCGGGCGCATTCGCCGCTTGCTGTCGATGGCCGATAAACGAGCCGAAGAGCTTGATATTCCCGATACCAATCAAGCGATTACAGATGACCTCTTCAACGAATCCTGACCCTCGGAATCACCTACATTAAAAGAACTCCCCGCAGTGCGGCTACCAAAGCGGTAGGCGCAGCTGCGGGGAGATTTTTAGTGCCTTCCCGGCTAGCAGGTGCGCAACCGGCTAGCCAGAAGCGTTAAAGACTAGGGCACGAGGAATCCTAGGACGTTGGTCATCAAGAACACGATGACGCATACAAAGGCCAGGAAGGCCACGGAGTAGCCCACTACGTTCTTCAGGATGACTGATTCCTTGCCCTCCATATTGACGGCGGTAGCCGCAATTGCAAGGGACTGCGGGGAGATCATCTTGCCCACAACGCCGCCTGCGGTATTGGCCGCGAGCATGAGGTCAGGGTTTACGCTGATTCGCTCTGCCGCTGCTACCTGCAGGTTGGCAAAGAGGGCATTAGCAGACGTATCGGAGCCAGTAACCGCGGTACCAATCCAGCCTAGGACTGGGGCGAAGAGCGCGAAGATGCTGCCGGCAGAAGAGACGAACTCACCAATAGCAATGGTCTGGCCGGAGTAGTTCATCGTATAGGCCAAGGCCAGCACCAGGATGATGGTAAGAGCCGAGAACTTCATGCGGCTGACGACGTCCCCAAAGGCGCTTACCGGCTGTCCAAAGCTTAGGCTGTAGCGGCCATTTTCGTTGAAGAAGTGGTAGACAACCGCAACGATAATGCCCGAGAGCAACAGGAGCGTACCCGGGTTGCCAAAGACATTGAAGCTGAAGCTGGTATCCATGAGGTTGCCGTCGGCGTCGACAATCGCGTCATCAAGCAAAGGCCAGGCAAAGTGGAGCTTGAGGAATCCGAAGATGGCTGGGGCTGCGGTTGCCACGGCAAAGACAACGGTCACTACGGCGTAGGGAAGCAGCGCCATCCAGATGCGGCGTCCGTTGAGGTCGGTAGTGGACTCGGCGGCAGGCAGCTCGAGGCGCTCGCGCAGCTCCTTGACGCCCTTCGGCTTCCATACCCGGAGGAAGGCGAAAGCACAGCCCAAGGAGACGATGCAGGCGATGACGTTGGTGAGCTGGTACGCAAAGAAGGTCGCGGACAGCCACTGAGCCAACGCGAAGGAAACGCCAATCACGGCAGCGGCCGGGGCAGTTTCCTTGACACCGCGGATGCCGTCCAAGATAAAGGCGATGAGGAATGGCACGATAGCGGCGATGAGCAGCACCTGCAAGGAGATAAGTGCTGCAATGTCCTGGGTCTGCTCGGCGCTGCGACCGGCAACCTCGCCCGCAGTGGTTACCGGGATGCCAACCGCGCCAAAAGCAACCGGAGCGGTATTAGCAATCAGAACTACTGTTGCCGCGCGCAGTGGCTTCACACCAAGGGCCATGATCATGGTCGCGGTAATGGCCACGGGGGCGCCGAAGCCAGCGAGGGCCTCCAACAAACCGCCAAAACAGAAGGCGATGAGGATAGCCTGGATGCGAATATCACCATCACCCAAAAGGTCGAAGGTCTTGCGCAAATCCTCGAAGCGCCCGGAAGCTACGGTGATTTCATAGAACCAGATTGCGGTAATGATGACCCAGACAATGGGCAGGAGCCCGAAAAGCCCGCCGCGTACGGCGGAGGACAAAGCCATATCTACCGGCATGGAGAAGCCGGCGATGGCAATAATGAGGGATACTGCCAGGGCAACGGCGCCAGAAGTATGCGCGCGTGCCTTTACGCCTAGCAGCATGATAAAGAATGCAATGAGCGGGAGAATCGCCACCAGGGCGGTAAGCCCGAGGCTGTCACCCACAGCAGAGGTATTTATTTCGAACAAGAGAAGTCCTTGATTTCTACGGTGGTCTTGCCCGTAGGAGATTACGGGCACATGAAGCATTCTCACGGTGACCAACGGTGGCGCTAGAGCAGGCAGGGTTGCCTTAAACGCTTTGTGAGCCAGTGAGTAAGGAAAGCATATCGTGCGGTGGGTGTCACGGAAACAATACGGTCGTCTTATTAGGTGCCAGCAGTAATGCTGCGAAATGTCCGATCGGACAGAGGCGGACGCAACCACTAAAGCGTGGAAGTGATATATCTCACGGTCACACTGTAAACCAAACACAAACCCACGGGTTCGGGCCTATCCAGCGGGTTTATATGTGGGAAATAAAAAGGATCGGAAAGAGTGTACGCGCTTTTGGAAAGTCTGTCATCTACTAGTTCTTAAGGCTGCTGGGAGCCTGCGCTGACAAAAAACGCTCGGTAGTATCGGCACTGTAAGGGAAAACGCTCGGGCGCTTCTCAAACACTGACTTCATTGAAGGACCCGCGCACATACCCGTACACACATTTACTCGACTCTTTGAGGAGAAATACAGTGACTATCCGCGTAGGTATCAATGGCTTTGGCCGCATCGGCCGTAACTTTTTCCGTGCAGTCGCTCAGGGTGACAACGACCTCGAAGTTGTTGCAGTAAACGACCTGACCGACAACGGCACGCTGGCTAACCTGCTGAAGTACGACTCCGTACTGGGCCGCTTCGATGGCGAAATTACTCACGACGATGAGTCCATTACCGTTAACGGCCACCGCATCGTAGTAACCGCAGAAAAGGACCCGAAGCAGCTCAAGTGGGGCGAGTACAACGTAGACCTCGTCATCGAGTCCACCGGCCGCTTCACCAACGGCAACGACGCCAAGGCTCACCTCGAAGCTGGCGCCAAGAAGGTCATTATCTCCGCTCCGGGTAAGGAAGTAGACGCAACCTTCGTCTACGGCGTCAACTCTGACACCTACGATCCGGCAAACCACAACGTTATCTCCGCGGCATCCTGCACCACCAACTGCTTGGCACCGATGGCAAAGGTTCTCAATGACGAGTTCGGCATCGAAAAGGGCCTGATGACCACCGTTCACGCTTACACCGGCGACCAGCGCATCCAGGACGCTCCGCACAAGGATCCGCGCCGCGCCCGTGCCGCTGCAGTAAACATGGTGCCTACCTCCACTGGCGCTGCTAAGGCCGTATCCCTGGTTCTGCCTGAGCTGGACGGCAAGCTGGATGGTTACGCAATGCGCGTCCCGGTTATCACCGGCTCCGCTACCGACCTGACCTTCACCGCTTCCCGCGACGTCACCGCCGAGGAAATCAACGCCGCCCTGAAGGAAGCTGCTGAGGGCGAGCTCAAGGACACCCTCGCATACACCGAGGATCCGCTGGTTTCCACCGACATTGTTACCTCCCCGCACGGCTGCATCTTCGACTCCGGCATGACCAAGGTTTCCAACGGCAACCTGGTCAAGGTTCTGGGCTGGTACGACAACGAGTGGGGCTACACCTCCCAGCTCGTTCGCCTGACCAACCTGGTGGCAGACAAGCTCTAAACTAGAGTTCTAGCAATGAGGAACCGGCCCGATGCAAGCCTTAACGGCGCTGCGTCGCGGCCGGTATTCTTATGTCTATAGCCTTTTAACCCGTCCGAATTAATTAAGGAGTAAATAATGGCTTTCCAGACACTTGACGATCTTCTCAAGGAGGGCGTCGAATCCCGCCACGTCCTCGTCCGCTCTGACTTTAATGTTCCACTTGATGAAGAGGGAAACATTACCGATCCCGGACGTATTAACGCTTCTCTTCCGACCATCAAGGCGCTGGTAGAAGGTGGCGCAAAGGTCATTCTTTCCGCACACCTGGGTCGTCCAAAGGGTGAGGTAAACTCTAAGTTCTCTTTGGCTCCAGTAGCTGAAGCGCTGTCTGAGGCGCTTGACCAGTACGTTGCCCTAGCCGGCGACGTCACCGGAGAAGACGCTCATGAGCGCGCCAACGGCCTCAACGACGGCGACGTGATGTTGGTTGAAAACGTCCGCTTCGACCCCCGTGAGACCTCCAAGGACGAGGCTGAGCGCAGCCAGTTCGCCGACGAGCTCGTTGCTCTGGCAGCCGATAACGGAGCTTTTGTTTCTGAAGGCTTTGGCGTTGTCCACCGTGCGCAGGCATCTGTGTATGACGTCGCTAAGCGCCTACCGGCTTACGCAGGCAAGCTCGTAGAAAAGGAGCTGTCGGTTCTTTCCACTGTAGCTAAGGAACCGGAGCACCCGTACGTGGTTGTCCTCGGCGGCGCCAAGGTTTCGGATAAGCTCGGTGTGATTGAAGCACTGGCTGGCAAGGCTGACAAGGTCATCATTGGTGGCGGCATGTGCTACACCCTGCTGGCCGCCAAGGGCTATAACGTCCAAGAGTCCCTGCTGCAAGAAGACCAGATCGAAAACTGCAAGGACCTGCTCGAGCGCTTTGGCGACAAGCTGGTGCTTCCGGTTGATCTCATTGCTGCAAGCAAGTTCGCAGCGGATGCAGAGACCCAAGTGGTCGAGCTCGATAGCATCCCTGAGGGCTGGATGTCCCTGGATATTGGACCAAAGTCCGTGGAAAAGTTTGCAGAGGTTCTTGCTTCTTCCAAGACCGTCTTTTGGAATGGCCCAATGGGCGTATTCGAAATGGAAGCTTTCTCCAAGGGCACTGCTGGTGTAGCGCAGGCTATTATCGACGCCACCGCAAACAACGGTTCCTTCTCCGTCGTCGGTGGCGGCGACTCCGCTGCCTCCGTGCGCATGCTTGGCTTGGACGAGGACGGCTTCAGCCACATCTCCACCGGTGGCGGCGCCTCCCTCGAGTACCTCGAGGGCAAGGAGCTTCCGGGCGTATCTGTCCTGGAAGCCTAAAACTGCCTGATCAACTTGCCAAAAAGAGAGGAAAAATTCATGGCACGCACCCCACTTATTGCAGGTAACTGGAAGATGAACCTTGACCACGTCGAGGCCATCGGCTCCGTTCAAAAGTTCGCCTTCTCCCTGCCAAAGGACTACTACGAGAAGGTCGATGTGGCCTACATGGTCCCGTTTACTGATATTCGCACGATCCAAACGTTGGTAGAGGGCGACAAGCTGCAGGTCACCTACGGTGCGCAGGACATCTCTAAGCACGAGTCCGGCGCATTCACTGGTGAAGTGTCTGGCAAGATGCTGAGCAAGCTCGGCTGCAGCTGGGTGGTCGTGGGACACTCGGAGCGCCGTCAGTACCACGGCGAGACCGATAAGCTCGTTGCAGAGAAGGCAGCCGCAGCATTGGACAATGGCATCAGCCCCATCGTGTGTGTAGGCGAGCCGTTGGCTGTACGCGAGGCCGGTACCCACGTGGACTACGTGGTTAACCAGACCCGCAATTCTTTGGCTGGCCTGAGCGCAGACCAGCTTGCCAAGACTGTTATCGCCTACGAGCCAGTGTGGGCTATTGGCACCGGCAAGGTTGCCTCCGCAGACGATGCCCAGGAAGTCTGCGCCGCCATCCGTGAGCTCGTAAAGGAGCTCGCAGGTGAGGAGGTTGCTGCAGGTATCCGCATTCTCTACGGTGGTTCCGTCAAGGTTGATTCCGTTGCAGAGATCGTCAGCAAGCCTGACGTCGACGGCGGCCTCATCGGTGGCGCCTCCTTGGTTGGCGAGGAGTTTGCCAAGTTGGCTGCCAACGCAGCTAATGCCCTGAGCTAACAGGAGTTATCACCTGTCACAGGTTCGCGCTAAGGTGCGGGTTGGAATGGTTCCAGCCCGCGCCATCGTGTAGAGTGGGCCGATGTGATTGCTTTGCTGTACGCGAAGTCTAAAAGTACGATTCCGCGCTAGCGGGTGGCGAGAGTTACCCACAGGGCGCACGTTAGAAATAAGGATTATCCTCATGGTCTTGGCACTGGAAATCATCTTGGTCATCGCAGCTATTTTGATGTCCATCTTCGTGCTGCTGCACAAGGGCAAAGGTGGCGGCCTGTCCAGCCTCTTCGGCGGCGGCGTGCAGTCTAACCTTTCCGGCTCGACCGTCGTGGAAAAGAACCTGGACCGTTACACCGTGGTCATGGTAATTATCTGGCTTGCGTGCATCGTAGGCCTCAACCTCATCCAGGCATTCGCTTAAGCTACCAGCTGGAATAGCGAAAGCGCCGGTATCGGCTTCCAACTTCCTGGTTCCCTGTGGGAACTGGGGTGGGGAAGCGGTACCGGCGCTTTTTGCGTGGCGCCGAGCCACAAGTTCAGCTCGGCTGCGCACTAGGCTGACGTGACTACAGCTCGGAGGCAGCGTCATCGGCAAGGAAGAGGATGGTCTCTTCCTTCCCGTGCACGCCTGCAGCCGGCCATTCTTCGGGCTCAGCGCCTTCAACGACATGCTTGGCAGCTTCCGCCTTGGCCTCGCCTGCAACAAGAAGCCAAATACGAGCAGACTTGTTTACCGCGGGAAGAGTAAGGGTAATGCGCTCGCTCGGCGGCTTGGGAGAGTCATGGACGGGAACAGCTAGCTCTTCTTGTTCCCGAACCGCCTCAGAATGGGGGAACAAGGAATTGATATGGCCCTCTTCGCCCATGCCCAGCAGATGCAGGTCGAATCCGTTCGGGGCGAATTCCTTTAGCTCTGGCTCATACGCACTCGCTGCGGCTTCCATGGACACCGCGCCCAGATCAAAGCCGTGAATATTCTGGTCCGGAATATCTACGTGATTGAGCAGGGCACTGCGTGCTTGACCTTCATTAGAATCTGCGTCAGAGACGGGCACATTACGCTCGTCGCCGAAAAAGACGTGAACGCGCGACCAATCGATGCGCTGGGCTGGAAAATTCTCGCCTTGCTGCTGTGCCGCGAACTCCAAACGAGCTAGCTCGTGAAGAACGCCAATTCCAGCGCCACCGCCGGTTAGGACAACTCGCGCGACCCCATCGTGGTGGAGCCCGCCACCGGCGGCCTGGATACGCGCTACGGTATCCACGAATTTCAGCGCGGCCTGGGAGATAAGGTCATCCACATCGCTTACGCGGTGAAGAGTTACCATGAGGTATCGCTATCCTTTGCAAAGAATCAGAGTTAAGCCGTTTTACTGCTTACTGTAGTCTACTTGCGCGAGCGCACGGAGTGCTTGCGCATAAGTCTTATCGGCATCTAGATGGCGCAATTCTTCAGAGAGAACCTCAGCTTGGGAGCGCTTGCTAAGGCTCACCAGGGAATCCGGGGAACCTGGAACGCACACACGCACCGTGCGCTCGTCGACGACATCTACGTCGACGTGGCTCGTTTCCCGATTAAACCGCAAGTGGGTCACCGGGAAGTGCGGCTCCTGAGAGTCGGTCACGGTGCGGTGGACGGGGACTGCAAGGCAATCGAGGAGCCATCCGGCCGCGAAGTCTGGGGCTGGGTGGCCCGCAGGTCCCGCCACTTCGACGGACTGCACGGGCTCGTGAGGATGGCGGTCCAATGCGGAGGCCACGACGCCGCGCCACAAAGTGATGGCGGCCCAGGACATATCGGAATCGCCCGGCGTGTAGCCGGCGGATAATGTGCGTAGATCTTCGCCAGTGACGCGTCCGTCATGGGCAACGTTGGTGATGCGGCGTTGAGCCAGCTTGCCCACCGAGCTGGAAGCTGGGTCGGGCGGGCACAAGGTAGGCCACCAGGCGACCAAGGGGGTATCGGGAAGCAGCAGTGGAGTAACGACTGCCTCGTCCTGGTTCGCCAAAGCGCCGTGCAACTTCATGATGACCATCTCAGAGGCACCTGCCTCACCACCCACGCGCAGCTGCGCATCTAGGTGGGTATCTGCCTGCGGGTCGCCCGTCACGACGACCAAAACGCGCGACGGGTGCTCGTGGGAGGCATCGCGCACGGAGGACAGGATGTTTTCCAGATCATCGTCCTCGCGGGCCGCCACGATTAGGGTAAGTACTCGGCCGGTAGTAAGGGTGTAATGCTCTTGGGCCTCTACTAGCTTCTTGGAGATTTCACGCGTAGTGGTGTTGGGCAATGGAATAATCATTGTCTGCGTCCCTCCTATGGGCGGCGCCAGGAGTGGCCCCAGCGGCGCAACATTCTATCGGCGGATTCCGGGCCCCACGTGCCAGCGCGGTATTCCTCCGGCTGGCCTGCTTCGGCCCAGTAATCGATGATGGGATCCAAAATCGACCAGGAAAGCTCTACCTCTTCGTTGGTGGGGAAGAGCGAGGACTCATCGAGGAGGGCATCCAAAATCAATCGCTCGTATGCTTCCGGAGATTCCTCGGTAAAGGCCTCAGCATAAGCAAAGTCCATATTGACGTCGCGGACCTCCATGGTGGAGCCGGGCACCTTGGAACCAAAGCGCATGGTGACGCCCTCATCCGGCTGTACGCGGATGACTACGGCGTTTCGCCCCAGCGCATCGGTCTGGCCGTCAACGAATGGTTGATTTGGCGCTGCCTTGAATACCAGCGCAATTTCGGTCACGCGCCGGCCCAAGCGCTTGCCCGTGCGCAGGTAGAAGGGTACTCCTCCCCAGCGGCGAGAGTTTACTTCCAAGGTGCAGGCTGCATAGGTCTCCGTCGTGGACTCCGGATCGAAGCCTTCTTCTTCGCGCAAGCCCTTGACAAACTCGGAGCCTTGCCAGCCGGCGGAGTACTGGCCGCGAGCTGTAGTCTTATTGAGTGGGTGCACGGCGTGGGTAGCGCGCAGCACCTTGACCTTTTCTGCCTGCAGGGCCTCAGGCTCGAAGGAGGACGGTTCTTCCATCGCAACCAGAGCCAAAAGCTGCAGCAGGTGGTTCTGGATGACGTCGCGAGCCGCACCGATGCCGTCATAATAGCCAGCGCGGCCGCCTAGGCCAATATCTTCGGCCATGGTGATTTGGACGTGATCGATGTAGTGAGCGTTCCACATGGGCTCAAAAATTTGATTGGCAAAGCGCAAAGCCATGATGTTTTGCACCGTCTCCTTGCCCAGATAATGGTCAATGCGGAACACCGCGGACTCAGGGAAGACGGCGTTGACAATCTCATTGAGCTTGCGGGCAGACTCTTGATCGTGGCCGAAAGGCTTTTCAATGATTACTCGGCGCCACGAGTCCTCGACGGAGTTGGCCATGCCCACCCGCTCCAGCTGGTGGCAAATATTGGAGAAGAATTCCGGTGGAACCGAAAGGTAGTATGCCCAGTTGCTGCCGGTGCCGCGCTCGCGATCTAGCTCGCCCAAACGCGCCGAGAGGCGATCGAATCCAGCATCGTCGAAAGAGCCTTGTACAAATTCGATGCCCTGGGATAGATGCTGCCAGACATCTTCATTGAACTCGGTACGTGAGCCAGCGATGACGGCTGAGCGAACGTAGTCACAGAATGCGACCTTGTCCCAGTCGCGGCGACCATAACCCACAAGGGTAAAGCCAGCGGGGAGGAGACCACGGCTCGCTAGGTCGTAGATGGCGGGCAGTAGCTTTTTATATGCTAGGTCACCGGTAACGCCGAAGATGACCATGCCCGCGGGTCCTGCGATTCGCGGCAATCGCTTGTCGCTGGCATTGCGCAAGGGGTTGACCCAAGCGGCTGAGTCGGTCACGAAGAATCCTTCCTGAGTTTATGGGCTTTAAGCTCGCTAATATTCTAGCGGCAGAATGCCCCGCCGAATTCTCGGCGGGGCACAAGTCACACGGCTAGTTTACGCGAGTCGCTCCTCAATGGAAGCAAGCAGTTCCTCCCACGCGGCGACAAACTTATCTACGCCCTCGCGCTCCAGCACTGCAAAGACATCATCGAAATCAATGCCAACCTCTTCTAGCTGGGCAAAGACGCCTTCTGCAGCCTCGCGGCTATCAGAGAGGGCATCGCCGTGGAGGTTGCCCTCGGAGAGAACCGCATCGATGGTCTTTTCCGGCATGGTGTTGACCGTATGTGGGCCAGCCAGCTCAGATACGTACAAGGTGGCTGGGTACTCCGGATTCTTCACGCCGGTAGAAGCCCACAGTGGACGCTGGAGGTGGGCGCCTTCGGGCAAGTCGGCGTCGTTAAGCAAGGCGTCCTGGAAAAGAGCATAGGCGCGCTGTGCATTGGCGACGCCCGCCTTACCCCGCAGTGCCAGAGCAATCTCGCTGCCAATGGCTTCCAAGCGCTTATCTACTTCGGTATCCAAACGGGAAACAAAGAAGGAAGCCACGGAGTGAATGGTAGAGACGTCCTTGCCAGCTTCGGCGGCACGCTTGAGGCCGGTACGGAAAGCCTCAATGACATCGCGGTAGCGATCCACGGAGAAAATAAGGGTGACGTTGACGCTGATTCCCTCTGCCAGGGCATCTTCGATGGCCGGAAGGGAGCCGGTGGTGGCCGGAATCTTGATCATCACGTTGGGACGATCAACCTTGGACCACAGCTCACGCGCCTGTTCAAGGGTGGCAGTAGCGTCATCAGAAATGCGCGGGTCGACCTCGATGGACACGCGGCCATCTGCGCCGTTAGTAGAGGAGTAGATATCCGCAAAGAGGTCGCAGGCATTCTTGACGTCCTCAATAGCCAATGCGTACACCGCTTCATCGGCGGTGGCCTTGGTCTCCTTCAACGTGGAAAGCTCGGCGTCGTAGGCGGTGCCGTTGGTCATCGCCGCGGCGAAGATCGCCGGGTTGGTGGTAACTCCCACGATGGACTTAGCGGAAATTATCTCCTTGAGATTGCCCGAGACTAGGCGCTCGCGAGAAAGGTCATCGAGCCAGGTTGAGGTTCCCAGCTGGGCAAGTTCGGAAATGTGGTTCATGATTACTCCTTATCCAGTCCTGGAGGTTTACTTCTGCGCGGCAGCGAGCGATTCCTGCGCCGCTTCAACTACCGCTGCGGTGGTGAAGCCAAATTTCTCAAAGAGCTCGCCCGCAGGAGCAGAGGCGCCGTAGTGCTCGATGGAAATGGTCCGGCCGAAAGAACCGGTGTACTTGTGCCACGGCATAGCGATGCCGGCTTCGATGGACACGCGGGCCTGCACTTCGCTAGGCAGCACGGATTCGCGGTATGCGTCATCCTGCTCATCAAACCACTCAAGGCACGGTGCGGAGACAACGCGAGTGGCTGTTCCAGCGGCCTCCAGTTCCTTAGCGGCGGCGACGGCAAGCTGCACCTCAGAGCCGGTAGCGAGAAGGATCACGTCTGGCGTTTCCTTGGACTCTTCCACCAGAACATAAGCGCCGCGGCGCACGCCATCATGTGCCTTTTCCTTGGTGCCTTCCAGTACCGGCAGTCCCTGGCGGCTCAGTGCCAGGCCCTTTGGTGCGGCCTTGTACTCGAGCGCTGCGGCCCAAGCCTGAGCGGTTTCGTTGGCATCGGCCGGGCGAATAACGGACAGGTTCGGGATAGCGCGAAGGGCAGAAAGGGTCTCTACCGGCTGGTGGGTCGGGCCATCCTCGCCCAAGCCGATGGAGTCGTGGGTCCAGACATAGTAGGTATCGGTAGACATCAATGAGCCCAGGCGGACAGCGGGGTACTGGTACTCGGAGAAAATAAGGAAGGTGCCGCCGTAAACGCGGGTATTGCCGTGCAGAGCAATACCGTTCATGATCGCAGACATCGCGTGCTCGCGAATGCCGAAGTGGAGGTTGCGGCCATACGGCTGAGCCGACCACATATCGGTGGTAATGGCTGCGGGGCCGAAGGAGTCCGCGCCCTTAATCACGGTGTTATTGGAGCCGGCAAGGTCAGCAGAGCCACCCCACATCTCAGGAAGGGAAGCGGCCAAGGCTTGGATGGTGGCCTCAGAGGCCTTGCGGGTGGCCAAAGATTCACCCGGTTCCCACACCGGCAATTCAGCGTCGAAATCTTGCGGCAATTCGCGCGCCTGCATGCGGTCAAAGAGTGCCTTGTTCTCCGGATTAGCCGCAGCCCATTCGTCGAACTTCTTCTGCCACGCGGCGTGCTTTTCGGCGCCGCGCTCGCGCAGCTTGCGGGTGTGTGCGATGACCTCGTCGTCGATGTGGAAGCTGCGCTCCGGATCGAAGCCCAAGACCTCCTTGGTGGCAGCAACTTCGTCATCGCCCAGCGCAGCGCCATGAACGCCGCCGGTATTCATCTTATTCGGGGCCGGGTAGCCGATGACGGTCTTCACGCGGATGAAGGAAGGGCGCTCGGTCTTTGCCTGTGCGGCCTTGACGGCCTCCTCAATAGCTACGACGTCTTCGCCGGATTCGACCGTTTGGACGTGCCAGCCGTAGGCCTCGTAGCGGGCGACCACGTCTTCGTTGAAAGCAATATTCGTATCGTCCTCAATAGAGATGCGGTTATCGTCCCAGAAGACAATCAAGTTGCCCAGCTTTTGCGTACCCGCCAGGGAAGAGGCCTCAGCGGTTACGCCCTCCTGCAGGTCACCATCGGAAGCGATGGTGTAGATGTAGTGGTCGAAGGGAGACTCGCCGGCCGGTGCCTCTGGATCGAAAAGCCCGCGCTCCTTTCGTGCGGCCATGGCCATGCCCACGGAGGAAGCCAAGCCTTGGCCAAGGGGGCCAGTGGTGATTTCCACGCCATCGGTGTGGTGCACCTCCGGGTGACCTGGGGTGCGCGAACCCCACGTACGCAGCTGCTTGAGATCGTCCATCTCCAAGCCAAAGCCGCCCAGGTAGAGCTGGATGTACTGGGTGAGGGAGGAGTGACCAACCGAAAGGACGAAGCGGTCGCGGCCGGCCCAGTGCACATCGGCGGGATCATGGTTAATGACGCGCTGATACAAGGTGTAGGCGAGGGGAGCGAGGGACATTGCCGTACCGGGGTGGCCGGAACCGCATTTTTGTACCGCATCTGCGGCTAGAACTCGCACGGTGTCGACGGCGCGGGTGTCAAACTCCGACCAATCCTCCGGATAACGGCGCTCGACCATAGTTTGGAGTTCTGGGGACAACTTATCTTTCGACACTGGAAAGCCTCGCTTACGTCTAGGCAAAAAGTACTTAACTTTATTCAGTCTAGTAATTTTTTAACCGGCGGTGCGCAATTATAGAAAGCTAGGCATAAACGGTATGCTGGCATGGCTAAGTGGAGTGCGCGTAGGCGCTAGAGCGCGCACTGAATCTAGCGGCCATAGGTCTGTAGTCTTTCGCCCCGGCGCCGAAAACTGTGAGTGAGAGAACTGGAACTTTTTCACGGGCATGTGCGACCGCTAGGGGTGACCGCGCGCAGTAAGTGCGCGGGGCACAGTTCACCAACGTTCAGATAGTGGAGGAATCCCTTGGAGACCATCAAGGCCTATTTTGCGCTAACGAAACCGAGGATCATTGAACTCCTCCTCGTGGCCGCAATCCCGGCGATGCTCCAAGCGCAACGCGGTGTGGAGGCCGTTTCAGACAATATCTGGCTTATCGTGTCGACCATTTTCGGCGGTTGGATGGGCGCTGCTGCTGCCCACACGTTCAATAACGTCGTGGACTATGAGCTGGATCAAAAAATGCAGCGCACTAGGGCCCGACCACTGGTAAGGGCTAAGATTACTAAGCGAAACGCGGCAATTTTCGCCTGGGTAATGCTCATCATCTCCGTGCTGTGGTTGGGCGTCCTTGCCCATTCCTGGCTGGCGGCCTTCTTCGTGGTTTTGACGAACTTCTTCTACGTCTTCGTCTACACCAAGTTTTTGAAGATGCGCAATGCCCAAAATATCGTCTGGGGCGGTTTGGCAGGCTGCATGCCGGCGATGGTCGGCTGGGCGGTTATCCGGGATAACGCTCCTGCTGGAGAGCCTGACCGCTGGTGGCAGGCAATCGTGCTCTTCCTCATCATCTTCTTCTGGACTCCGCCACACACGTGGGCGCTGGCCATGAAGTACAAGGAAGACTACCGCAAGGCCGGCGTGCCGATGCTGCCCGTAGTGGCTGATGAGAAGGAAGTCACTCGACAGATCGTGTGGTATACCGTGGGCACGGTTATCGTGACCCTACTTATCGTCCCCGCTGCATCGTGGATTTACTTGGTCGCAGCTCTTGCCTCCGGAGCGGTATTCCTGTGGATGGCTATCCGCCTGCATAAAGGAGTCAAGAACGGCGCCAAGGTTAAGCCGATGCGCCTGTTCATTTACTCAAATAACTATCTGTCGGTGCTCTTTATCGGGTTGTCCATCGACGCAGTATTGGGCTGGGAGCCACTAGGCCGGATGCTCGGCTGGTCGGCCACGTTATTTTAACTGTGTCCAAATACCTAGGATAGGAACCAGAAAGCGCGGGAAGGCAAGGCAAATGCTTTCCTGCGCTTTTGGTGTTTGTGGGTGGGTTTAGGCTTTATCGCCAGCTTGGACGCGCAGCACGATCGAACCGGTAGTCTTGCGCTCCTGGAGATCGCGGTGGGCCGCAGCGGCATCTTCCAGTGGGTAGGAGGCCGTGACGTTGAAGCTCAGATCGCCGTCGATAACAGCTTGAACGACCGCCTGGGCACGCATTTGGAACTCGCCTTCTTGGGCTGTCCATGCGCCGAGGGAAGGCCGGGTAAGGAAGATGGACCCATGCTTGTTCAGCAGTTGGGGGTCGATAGGTTCAACCGGACCAGAGGCGGCGCCGAAGAGCGCGACGGTGCCACGGGGGCGTACTGCTTCGAGTGACTCGTGGAAGGTCGCCTTGCCGACGCCGTCGTAAACCACGTCAACACCCCTATCACCGTTGTAGCGACGAACCTGCTCGGCGAGTCCGTCGCCATAGCGAAATACCTTATCCGCACCGGCCGCGTAGGAGAGTTCTTCCTTTTCGTCCGTGGAGACCACCGTATAGACGGTAGCGCCGAGCGACGATGCCATTTGGGTGAGGATCTGGCCTACACCGCCGGCGCCGGCGGTAATCAGGCAGGAAGCGCCTTCACCCAGTTGATAAACGCCATGCGCCAAGTAGTGTGCGGTAATGCCTTGCAGCAACATGGAAGCAGCGACTTCTGGCTGGAAATCATCCGGGACCGCCACTAGTCCCTCGCGCGGGACGCACACCTGCTCGGCGTAGGAGCCAAAAGCCTGGTTCCAGGCCACCATCGTGCCCTCGGCAATTTCCCCCTTGGGGTCGTGGACTACGCGCCCGGTGCCTTCGAATCCGGGAATGAACGGGGTGGCCGCGTTATAGATACCCTCACGATAATAGGTATCGATGTAGTTGACGCCAGCCATGATGACGTCCACCAATACCTCATCGTCATTAGGGGTGGGGGCGGGTACTTCGGTATAGCGAAGTACTTCTGGTCCGCCGGTTTCTGTGACCTGAATTGCGTGCATATAGCCAGGCTAGCGCAAAAAGCCGGCCGAGTGCAGTACTTCGGCCGGCCGTGGGCGTTATGCGTTAAGCAGTCGCGCGCTCCCGTTCGAGAGAGGCTTGGCGCGCGGCGTACTTTTCATCGCCGCTGGGAGAGCCGGTGATGAGATCTGCGGTGCCGTTGGTGCGGCGTACACCGTGCGCCCACAGCAGGGCGGTATACGCGGTGACGAAGGAGGAGAGCGCAATGTGGAAAGGGACAGTCCAGCGCGGAATGCTCATGTAGAACTGGTAAACGCCTACTGCCCACTGAATGAGGATGCATACAACGAGGACCCAGCCAGCCTTCTTGGCATCTTGTGGAGCCCGGTTCTTGTAAAGCAGGAAGACGGTAACAACCGTTAGCGTCAGGTAGACGTACATGCACATGGCGTGGGTGACGGCCATGGCTTCGGTATCTACCTGCAGGCGGCCTTCCATTCCCACCCCGGAATCGCCAGAGTGAACGCCCGAACCGGTAACCATCGTGCCGGTGATGAGCACAATGCTCAGGGCAACGGTAGCGACCGCTGCAAGGAGGCGGATCGCCTGAGGGAAGCGAGCGCGCGGCGTCCCGTCATCGGGTTCCAGAATGCGGGAATAAAGCATTGCCGCCAGCCATACCAAGAGCATGGAAGGCAGGAAGTGCAGAGCCACGGACCACCAGCGAAGGTCCAGATGGACAGAAATGCCGCCAATGACCGCCTGCAGGACGATGCCGGCGACGTTGAGCCATGCGTACACCTTGAGCTCTGCGCGGCGACGCGCCATACGCATAGCAATGACAGCGGCGACTGCCGCTGCGGATACGACGAAAGTAAGCAGGCGGTTACCAAACTCGATGGCCTGGTGGAGAGCAGGCGCAGCGCCTTCCATAGGGACAAGGGAGCCTGGTTGGCATTCCGGCCAGGTGGGACAACCCAATCCCGAGCCGGTCACGCGGACAATGGAACCAGACACGGTGATGCCACCCTGGCACAAGAGGAGGATGAGCGCGATGAGGCGCTGCTGTTGCAGTGTAGGGGCGGCTTCCTTAAAGAAGCGCTTGATCTTCGTCCAGTAATTCACGCATTGCATCCTACTAGTCGGGAGATTTTGGGCATAAAAATTCCTCTGGTTTCGAAAGGAACCGGACAAAAGTCACATTTAGCCATCGAAGCGGAACCAACGGACCGCAGCGAACGACGCCACCGCTAGCCACGCCAACAAGGATAGGAGCTCGAGGCCGGGAAAGGTGGAATTAGAGGCGTCGGTAAGCGCGCCTGCTAGGGCGACGGTCGGCACCGCGTTGAGGATGCCATTATCGCCCAGGCCCTGGGAGTAGAGGGTCCATCCGACTACGCCGAGGAGCAGGAACCAGATGAGATTGGCCAGTGCGAGTACCACCTCAGAGCTGAGGGTGCCGCCGAGCAGCAGCCCCATGGCGGTAAAAGCCGCAACGCCAAAAAATAACGAAAGCAACATGAGCAGCACCCCGCCCAGGCTGATACGGAGCCCTAGGATATAGGCAGCTATGCCCAAAACGAGGATTTGGAATACCACCATGGTGAGCACGCCGAGGATCTTGCCGCCAATAATGGCCCATGCGGGCACACCGGACGCGCCGGTGCGTTTAAGGGCCCCGTAGCGCCGGTCAAAGGCAAGTGAAATGGCCTGACCGGTAAAGCCTGCGGAGGTGGCCGCTACTGCAAGCACCATGGGAAAAACCTCGTGCAAGCCATGTCCAGTGAGCGACTCTAGGTGGGCCGCGCCAATGAGCAGGGCCAGCGGAATGATGACGCTGAGCAATTGCTGTTCGCCGTGGCGCAGCATGAGTTTTGCTTCCATCTTTCCTTGCGCGAGCAACATGGCGCCGGCGCTAGCCCGTTTGGGGGCGGGGGTAAAGGTTCCAGGGTTAAAGGTAGTGCTCATGTGGTGGCTTCTTTCCGCAACGCAGTTGATTGAATTCGATCCTGGCGGAGGGCGCAGCTAGCTGCGCAAATGGCGCCCGGTAAGGTCAAGGAAGACCTCCTCTAAGTTGCGGTGGGCTGCGTCTAAACGCCGCAGCAGGACTCCTTGGCGGGCAAGTTCGGTGCTCAGCGCGGCAATCGTCTCCGGTGTGCCGGCCTGGGTCAAGCGGTAATGCAGGGGCCGGGATTTGGTCGCTCGAATTCCAGCCTCAGCCAAAGCTTCCACATCAACATCGATATCGGTGCTGAAACTAAGCCCTGCCGAATCCGACTGGGCGGTAAGTTCCGCGGGGGAGCCGTGGGCTACCAGCTCGCCATGATCCATGATTGCCACTCGGTCCGCTAGTGACTCCGCTTCATCCATGAGGTGGGTGGTAAGAACAATGGTGACGCCATCGCGCTTCAGGGCTCGAACAAGGTCCCAGACCGCCAAACGGGATTGTGCATCCATGCCAGCGGTGGGCTCATCGAGAAAAACTAGCTCGGGTCGACCGATGATTGCTAGGGCGAGGGAAAGCCGTTGCTGCTGCCCGCCGGAGAGTCTGCGATAGGGGGTGCGGGCTACTCCTTCCAGCCCGAGCGTTTCCAGTAGCCAGTGCGGGGAGAGGGGATGGGTGCTGTAGCTAGCGGAAAGTTCTAGCATTTCCAGAACACGGATGCCGGAGTAGGAACCACCACCTTGCAACATGATGCCGACCTTTTCGCGCACCTTGTCCGGTGCGGAACTCGGGTCTAGCCCGAGGACGTCGATTGTGCCGCTGGTGGGGTGGATAAAACCCTCTGACATCTCAATCGTCGTGGACTTTCCGGCGCCATTGGGGCCAAGGAGGCAAAAGACCTCACCTGTGGCAACGCTAAGGCTTAGACCGTTAACGGCGGTGGTGGAGCCATATTTTTTCACCACGTTGTCCACGGTGAGGGCTGGGCGATCGGCTGAAATGGAATTCACGTGGGATTAGTTTAGGACACGGATTCCGCTGCGCCGCACTGCAACCCACCACAGGGTGGCGATGACGGCGAAAGTGCAGGCTGCCGACACGTAGATGACGATGATAGTGCTGGGCGGCAACCCGAGGCCGCGCGGCAGTACAAAGAAGCTCATAGCTGCCGAATAAGCCACGACGCAGAAACGGAATATAAGCCGGTTGGCCCATGCGGCCAAAGGCAGTACCGCCCACAGGATGTACCACGGATGGACGACGGGAAAGAAGATAACCAGCACTAAGGAGGCGGTGCCGAGTCCTCCCACAGGGTGGATGCGGCCGCGCAACGTTGCAAAGAGCATGCGGGCCATGAAAGCTACTGCCACCAGCACGCCAAAGGTACGGGTTACGGTGAGAATAGCTTCGGTGTGGTCACCTAGACCCAGCAGCATGCCGATGAAGCCGGTGCCCACGCCTACGGCGGTGGAGGTAGAAAGCCACGAGCGGATGGAGGCCGCGCCGCCTTGTCCCGTGATCCACCCCAGGCCAATGCCGGTCAAGGCGCTAATGAGGGCAATGGTTGCAATTAAAACAACTAGCTGCAGGGCAATGGCGTAGGCCAAGGCCTTCCAGCGTGGTGCACCGTCCTTGTCTATCAGGTGGCGGGCATAGGCCATCCCTACAAAACCTAGTCCAATAAAGCCGGTTACCTTGACCATTCCGGCGCAGGACAGACAAAATCCAGAAGCTATTAGTGCTAGGTAGGCACCGCGCGTGGACTTTTCCAGCTTGCCGACGCCCCTTAGTCCCAGCTCCATACCCACCAAGAGCAGGCCCAACATGATGGACTCATTATGGATTCCGCCCACCAGGTGCAAGATGGTCAGTGGGTTGAGAATGCCGAGCCACAGGGCAGATTCTGGAGATACCCGGCAGCGCCGCGCGAGACAGCTAATTGCCCACCCAGCAACCATTATGCCGGCGATGGATAAGAGCCGGTGGGCGATTACTCCCAAGAGGATGGAATTTGAGGTAACTGCGCTCACCACTCCAGCGAGCCCGAGCGCTACGGGGCCATAAGGGGAGGGGGAGTTAGCCCAGATGAACGGTACGGATCGGGCGAGCTCATCACCCGCGCCAAGCAATTGCACTGGTCCTGCAGAATACGGATCCATGCCCTGCATCACGATGGAACCGTTGGCCAAGTAGGAGTAGATGTCTTGGGTAAAGAGTGGGGCTGTAAATATCAGCGGGATGACCCAGCCGGCCCACGTGCGCCACAGCTGGTGTGTGGTGACGAGCCGGCGGGCGCGCGTTGGGGTGAGGGCACCTTCCTGGGGTTGGCGCAGCGGAGTGCCTACAAAAGGGGCCAGGAAAACCCAGGCGGCCACCAACAGGCCCACTCCCACCATGACTATGGCAGAAGAGGTCTGCAGCATGCGAGACATGAGGGAGCCAAAAGGTACGTTGTCATAAGGGTTTCCCACTACTGGGAGAGCGCCGGCTCCCAACGCGCCGAAGGCGATAAGCAGAGAACCCACTGTGCCCACCCAGCGCAGGATAAAAAATGTCCGCCATTGTGCGGTGGTGGTGCGCTTTAGGCCATCCGCATTGGCAGGGACAAAATCAAAACGAGAATCAGGTTCCGCGGCTCCGGTGTCCTCGGCGTGTAGTTGCGCAGACCGAGAACCAGCGGTGCCCAGCTGCGGCAGCTCGGCCTTGACGCCGGAAAGAAAGCCGCGGAATTTGCCTGTCATGGGATAAGACCTTACGCGAATCCTCCGCCCCAACCCCAGCAGGCCCGCCCTTTTAGCGCGCGCAGCACTGCCGGTTGCGGCGATGAGGGGAGCTAGCCACCCCCGTGCCACGCCGAAGAATGGCCAATGGTGGCATTCCGGAATGAATTAAGGAACACTAGTGTTGTCTAATAAAGGAGGCACAGTTGGACTGCGGTGCGACTCGCGGAATTACGGGAGTCGGTTGCAGGGCGGCTGTAAGTGAGCGAAGTACGAAGGGAGGTCCCGGCATGAGCACACCTCAGCGCGTAGAAACTACGCACAAGGCGGCTAAGGAATCCCGCACTACGGATGGCGATACCCGCCGGCAAGTGATGCTGTTGCTGCTGAAGGACGGGCCCGTTACCGCTTCCCACTTGGGTGAACGCCTTGGCCTTTCTGCTGCCGGAATCCGCCGGCACTTAGACAATTTGGTGGAAGAGGAACTGACTGAGGTTGTGCGCCGCCGCCCAGTTACCCGCAATTCAGCGGGTAGCGGCTCTGGTCGCGGGCGACCAGCCAAACACTTCCGCCTCACTGATCGTGGCCGAGCGCAATTCGGCCACGCCTACGATGATTTGGCCTCTGATGCCTTGACGGCGCTACGCGCCGTCGGCGGGTCTGAGGCTGTTAAGCGCTTTGCCAAGGTCCGCTTCGAGCGACTCGTTGCAGACGTGCGTCCCTTGATAGAAGAGGACGAATCTGTAGAGGGCGTGGCCCGTAAGCTGGCTGAGGTCTTGGACGGGCACGGGTATGCCGCCACGGTGGACCGCGCTGGTCAGGGAGTGCAAATCTGTCAGCATCATTGTCCGGTCTCCCATGTGGCGGCCGAGCATCCGGAGCTGTGTGAGGCGGAACAAGAAGTCTTTTCTGCTCTATTAGGCAAACACGTACAGCCTTTGGCCTCCATTGCTGGCGGTCACGGGATCTGTACCACGAACATCCCCTTGACACCCGTTAATACAAATACTGAAAGGAGCGAGTCATGACCCAGGCACAATCGGCACCCGAGAACAAGATGACCGATGATGAAATTATTGATTCCATTGGTGCATATGAGTACGGCTGGCACGACTCGGACGCGGCTGGTGCTTCTGCTCGCCGCGGCTTGAATGAAGATGTAGTACGCGATATTTCCGCCAAGAAGGGCGAGCCGGAATGGATGCTTAACCAGCGCCTGAAGGCACTCAACATCTTTGATAAGAAGCCCGTTCCCACCTGGGGTGCGGATCTGTCTGGCATCGACTTCGACCAGATTAAGTACTATGTCAAGTCCACTGAGGAGCAGGCCCAGACCTGGGAAGACCTCCCGGACGACATCAAGGCCACTTACGATAAGTTGGGCATTCCAGAGGCCGAGAAGCAGCGCCTCGTTGCCGGCGTGGCAGCCCAGTACGAGTCTGAGGTTGTCTACCACCAGATCCGTGAGGATCTGGAAAGCCAGGGCGTCATCTTCGTGGATACTGATACCGCACTGCGTGACTACCCTGAGCTCTTCAAGGAGTACTTCGGCACCGTTATCCCGGCCGGTGACAACAAGTTCTCCGCGCTGAACTCTGCTGTGTGGTCCGGTGGCTCCTTTATCTACGTGCCCAAGGGCGTGCACGTAGATATTCCACTGCAGGCTTACTTCCGCATCAACACGGAAAATATGGGCCAGTTCGAGCGCACCCTCATCATCGTCGACGAGGACGCTTATGTGCACTACGTCGAGGGCTGTACCGCTCCTATCTACAAATCTGATTCCCTGCACTCCGCAGTAGTGGAGATCATCGTGAAGAAGGGCGGCCGCTGCCGCTACACCACCATTCAGAACTGGTCCAGCAACGTCTACAACTTGGTGACCAAGCGCACCAAGGTAGAAGAAGGCGGCACCATGGAATGGGTCGACGGCAACATTGGCTCCAAGGTGACCATGAAGTACCCGGCCGTATGGATGACCGGTCCTTACGCCAAGGGTGAGGTTCTCTCCGTTGCCTTTGCTGGTGAGAACCAGTTCCAGGATACGGGCGCCAAGATGACTCACATGGCTCCGCACACCTCTTCCAATATCGTGTCTAAGTCGGTTGCCCGTGCCGGCGGCCGCGCCGCGTACCGCGGCTTGGTGCAGGTTAATCAGAACGCGCACCATTCCACTTCTAACGTCGAGTGCGATGCGTTGCTGGTGGACAATATCTCGCGTTCGGACACATACCCGTATAACGACATCCGCAATGACCACGTCACGCTGGGCCATGAGGCAACCGTTTCCCAGGTTTCTGAGGAGCAGCTGTTCTACCTGATGTCCCGCGGTATTGCGGAAGAAGAAGCAATGGCGATGATCGTGCGTGGCTTCGTTGAGCCGATTGCTAAGGAGCTGCCGATGGAGTACGCCCTCGAGCTCAACCGCCTCATCGAACTGCAAATGGAAGGATCGGTCGGCTAAAGAAAATGGTCGCTTCGAACGAATTCAATCCGGATAAGATCACCAAGGGTGACGTCTTTACCTCCACCAACGTGGAGGACTTCCCGGTGCCGCACGGCCGCGATGAGGTGTGGCGCTTTGTCTCCCTGCGCAAGCTCCGTGGACTCCACAATGGCGAGTTCGCTGAGGCAGTGGCACAGGACGTCACCGTGAGCGAACATCCAGGGGTAAGCTCCGAGACCGTCGCTCGCGATGACGAGCGCTTGGGCCGCGTTGGTACCCCGTCTGACCGCGTCGCGGCACAGGCGTGGACTTCTATGCCTGAGGGCCAGGTTGTCACCATTGACGCTGAGGCTCAGGTGGAAGAGCCCGTGGTCATTACCTACACCGGCAAGGGCGAGGGCGTAACTTCCTTTGGCGCTACCTCCATCGAGGTAGGCCACCACGCGGAAGCCACCGTCATCCTGAAGTACGTCGGCTCTGGCACCCACGCAGATAACGTCGAGTTCATCGTGGGCGATGGCGCTCACCTGACCGTCGTCGTTGACGTTGATTGGGAAGACGATGCCGTACACCTGTCTAACCACGTGGCACAGCTCGGCCGCGATTCTGTGCTGCGCCACAACTCCGCCATCTTTGGCGGCGAGGTGGTACGCATCGTGCCTCGCGTGAACTTCACCGAGCAAGGCGGCGACGCAGAGCTGCTGGGCGTCTACTTCGCTGATGAAGGCCAGTACTTCGAAAACCGCATGTTGGTGGATCACTCCGTCCCTAATTGCCGCTCCCACGTCCTTTATAAGGGCGCACTGCAGGGCACCAAGGACAATGAGGCCCGCACCTGCTGGGTAGGCGATGTCCTTATCCGCTCCAATGCACAGGGCACCGATACCTACGAGACCAACAACAACCTGATCCTGACTGAGGGCGCTCGCGCGGACGCAATCCCTAACCTGGAGATTGAGACCGGTGAAATTACCGGTGCAGGCCACGCGGCCACCGTTGGTCGCTTCGATGACATCGAGTTGTTCTACCTGATGTCTCGCGGCATTCCAGAGGCTGAAGCACGCCGCCTCATCATCCGTGGCTTCTTCAATGAGGTCATCCACCGTATTCCGGTGCAGTCCCTGTCCGAGGAATTGGAAAACCGCATTTCCGAAGAACTGGAAAAGATCTCCGCCTAACTCTTTCATAGAAGGAAACCCACACACATTATGTCTACTCTGGAAATTAAGAACCTCCACGCCCAGGTGCTGCCGACGGAAGAAGGCGGCGAGCCGAAGGAAATCCTCAAGGGCGTTAACCTGACCATCAACTCCGGCGAGATCCACGCCATCATGGGCCCGAACGGTTCCGGCAAGTCCACCTTGTCCTACACCATCGCCGGCCACCCGAAGTATGAGGTCACCGAGGGCGAGGTGCTTCTCGACGGCGAAAATCTGCTGGAGATGCCCGTCGATGAGCGCGCTCGCGCCGGCCTCTTCCTGGCGATGCAGTACCCAACTGAGGTACCGGGTGTAAAGGTCTCTCAGTTCATGCGCTCCGCAGTCACCTCCATTCGCGGCGAGGCACCGAAGCTGCGCGAATGGAACAAGGAGCTTACCCAGGCCCGCGAGAACTTGAAGATTGATAAGTCCTTCATCTCCCGCTCCGTAAACGAAGGCTTCTCCGGCGGTGAGAAGAAGCGCCACGAGGTCATGCAGCTGGATATCCTGAAGCCGAAGTTCGCAGTCATGGACGAGACCGACTCCGGCCTGGACGTTGACGCTCTGCGCATCGTGTCTGAGGGCATCAATAGCTACCAGAAGGAAACCAATGGTGGCATCTTGATGATTACCCACTACAAGCGCATCCTGAACTATGTGAAGCCGGACTTCGTCCATGTCTTCGCTGACGGCCACGTCATCAAGACCGGTGGCGCTGAATTGGCGGACCAGCTCGAGTCTGACGGCTACGACCAGTTCCTCAAGTAAGGACCGACCCTCGGCCGGTCAACCGCGACTATCCAAAGAAGATTCATGTCTGGATTTGATGTAAACGCAATTAGGGAACAGTTCCCGATTCTCCAGCGCACGGTGCGTGGCGATAAGCCACTGGTGTATCTGGATTCGGGTGCTACCTCCCAGCGCCCGCTGCCGGTATGGAAGGCGGAAGAGGAGTTTGTGCTGCACACGAACGCCCCTGTTCACCGCGGTTCCTATCAACTGGCAGAAGAGGCCGATGATGCCTACGAGTCCGCGCGCCAAGCTATCGCCGCATTCGTGGGCGCGGACCGCGACGAGATCGCCTTTACCAAAAATGCCACTGAGGCCCTGAACGAAGTTGCCTATGTGCTTGGCGACGAGCGCGCGGGGGACCTCTACGTGGGCGAGGGCGATACCGTTGTCATCACCGAATTGGAGCACCACGCCAACTTGGTGCCGTGGCAGGAGCTGTGTGCTCGCACCGGCGCTACGTTGAAGTGGTATTCCATGACCGAAGACGGCCGTATTGATCTCGATTCGCTCGAGCTCGATGATTCCGTCAAGGTAGTTGCGTTTACTCACCAATCCAATGTCACGGGTGCCGTGGCGGACGTGGATGAACTGGTGCGCCGTGCTCGCGCGGTGGACGCCATGGTTGTCCTCGACGCCTGCCAGTCGGTGCCACACATGGCGGTTGATTTCCATGCTTTGGACGTGGATTTCGCGGCCTTTTCCGGCCACAAGATGTGTGGCCCCAGCGGCGTTGGTGTGCTGTACGGCAAGGATGAGCTGCTCAAGAAGCTGCCACCTTTCCTGACCGGTGGCTCCATGATTGAGATCGTCAAGATGGAAGAGACCACCTTTGCCGAGCCGCCAACACGCTTTGAAGCGGGCACGCAGATGACCAGCCAGGTGGTTGGCCTTGGAGCCGCGGTGAAGTTCTTGGAAGAAGTGGGCATGGACAATATCCACGCGCACGAAAAGAAGCTCACCGAGCGCGCATTGCGCCAGCTCAAGGAAATCCCGGGTCTGCGCATCATCGGTCCAGAGACCACCGAAAATCGCGGTGGCGCCATTTCCTTCACTGTGGAAGGCGTTCACCCGCACGACTTGGGCCAGGTCCTCGATGACCACGGTGTGTCCATTCGCGTTGGCCACCACTGTGCGTGGCCACTGCACCGTGCCTGCGGCGCACAGTCCACCGCCCGCGCTAGCTTCTACCTATATAACACCGAGGAAGAAGTAGATAAGCTGGTGGACGCAATCAAGGCTGCCCGCGAATTCTTTGGAGTTGCCTCATGAACCTAGATTCCATGTACCAGGACGTCATCCTGGATCACTATAAGAACCCCCAACACGCCGGCCTGAGGGAGCCATATCAGGCCGAGGTTCACCACGTGAACCCGTCCTGCGGCGATGAGCTCACCCTGCGCGTGCGCCTTTCGGACGACGGCAAGACCGTCGAGGACGTCTCCTATGACGCGGAAGGCTGCTCCATTTCGCAGGCTTCTACCTCGGTTATGGCTGAAGAGATCGTTGGACTGCCGCTTGCGGAAGCCAACGAGAAGCTGGCCGAGTTTGAAAAGATGATTACCTCTCGTGGCCAAGAAGAGGGCGATGAAGACCTCATCGGTGACGGCGTTGCCTTCGCCGGCGTGTCCCAGTACCCAGCGCGCGTCAAGTGTGCGCTCCTCGGATGGAAGGCCTTCCAGGCTGCATCCGCCGATGCACTAACTGAAGTGGAGAACTAGATGACGGAACCCGTAGATCCTTATCAGAACGAGAACTCTTCATTCTCCGGCAGCGGCGAGCGCCCGGAGCAGACCGAAGAGCAGATCTCTAAGGCCTTTGACGTCACCGAATTCATGCGCGATGTCATCGACCCCGAGCTCGGCATTAACGTCGTCGACCTGGGCCTTGTCTATGACCTCTGGTTTGAAGAGGACAATGGCAAGGAAATCGTCATGATCAATATGACGCTGACCTCGCCGGCCTGCCCGCTGACCGATGTCATTGCGGAGCAGGTCGAAGACATCGTCAAGGCCAATAAGCTGGCCGATGCCGTCCGCATCAACTGGGTATGGATGCCGCCATGGGGACCGCAAATGATTACTGAGGAGGGCCGCGAGCAGCTTCAGGCCCTCGGTTTCGCGGTTTAAAATCGCGTATTAATCACACGCCCCCAGCAGCGCATTTCTCGGATTCGGGAAGTGGCTGTTGGGGGCGTTAGTGCGTCTTAGCGTTGGCCGCGTCAATTGCTAGACTATTTCTTCGTGATTGTAACCAATGATTTCGAAGTCAGGGTAGGAGCGCGCACGCTTCTCGACGCCCCCGGGCAGCACCTCCGCGTGCAGCCCGGCGACCGCATTGGCCTCATCGGCCGCAACGGCGCGGGCAAGACGACGACCATGCGCATTTTGGCAGGGGAGACGGAGCCTTATGGTGGTTCTGTGACTCGCTCGGGCCCCATTGGTTATCTGCCCCAGGATTCCCGCGAGGGAAATATCGAGCAAACGGCGCGCGAGCGCGTTCTCTCCGCACGCGGCCTGGATGATCTTAAGCGCCGCATGGCGAAGCAACAAGAGCTCATGGAATCGGCCACGGACGATAAGTTCCGGGATAAGGCTATCCGTAAGTATTCCCGCTTGGAGGAGCAGTTCGAGTCGCTCGGCGGCTATGAAGCCGATTCCGAGTGTGCGCAGATTTGCGATAATTTGGGCCTGCCACAGCGTGTCCTAGACCAGAAGCTCAAGACCCTCTCAGGCGGCCAGCGTCGCCGCGTGGAGCTGGCACAGATCCTCTTTGCAGCTACTGAAGGCTCCGGCAAATCCCAGACCACGCTGCTCTTGGATGAGCCGACTAACCACTTGGATGCCGACTCTATTACGTGGCTGCGCCAATTCCTGTCCAAGCATGAGGGCGGGCTCATTATGATTTCCCACGACGTCGAACTGCTGGAGGCCGTGTGCAACAAGGTGTGGTTCCTTGACGCGGTCCGCGGCGAGGCCGACGTCTACAACATGGGCTATAAGAAGTACCTCGATGCCCGTGCTACCGATGAAGCGCGGCGTCGCCGAGAGCGTGCCAATGCGGAAAAGAAGGCGTCTGCACTGCAAAAGCAGGCTGCCAAGCTCGGTGCCAAGGCAACCAAGGCCGCCGCGGCAAAGCAGATGCTCCACCGTGCTGAACGCATGATGAGCGAGCTCGACGAGGTCCGCGTGGCCGATAAGGTGGCCAATATTAAGTTCCCCGAGCCGGCGCCGTGCGGCAAGACGCCCATGAATGCCAAGGGTCTGACCAAGATGTACGGCTCGCTGGAGGTTTTCGTGGGCGTAGACCTCGCTATCGACAAAGGCTCTAGGGTGGTTGTTCTCGGCTACAACGGTGCAGGTAAGACCACCCTGTTGAAATTGCTTGCCGGCGTGGAACGCACCGATGGTGAAGGTGGCATCGTCAGCGGCCACGGCCTGCGCATCGGCTACTTCGCGCAGGAGCATGACACCATCGACCCGGATAAGTCCGTGTGGCAAAACACTATCGATGCCTGCCCAGACGCGGATCAGCAGGAGTTGCGCAGCCTGCTTGGCGCCTTCATGTTCTCCGGTGAGAAGCTGGAGCAGCCTGCGGGTACCCTCTCCGGCGGTGAGAAGACGCGCCTTGCGCTAGCCGCCTTGGTCTCCAGCCGCGCGAACGTCCTGTTGCTAGACGAGCCGACCAATAACCTGGATCCGATTTCGCGCGAGCAGGTGCTTGATGCACTGAAAACGTATACGGGCGCTGTGGTGCTGGTGACGCACGATCCGGGTGCGGTTAAGGCACTGGATCCGGAACGCGTGATCATCATGCCCGATGGTGATGAGGACCTGTGGTCCGATGACTATATGGAGATCGTGGAGCTAGCTTAGGGATTTATGAAGACACTGCTGGAGAGGATGCCCGCTTGGCGGGAGAAGTTTTGGCTCATCCCCGCCGTGGCGGTGGCCATCGCCGCGATCGGCGCGGAATTGCTCATTGCGGTTGGTAGCAATTTTGACGTGTCGGACACGCCCTTTTATGACGGCAGCGCCGATAGCGCGCAAGGGATTTTAAGCGCGGTAGCAACCTCGTCACTCTCCTTGGCCGGCACCGTCTTTTTCATCACGCTGACCGCGCTATCCGGTGTCGTCACGGTGATGGGCCCGCGCCTCCTGCACGAGTTTTTAAAGGATCGCTCCATTCAATCCACGTTGGCGATCTACCTGGCAACCTTTATTTTTGCGCTCCTATCCCTGCGCGCGGTTCGTACCGGCGGCGGTGGGGTAGAAGAATACGTTCCTTCCCTCAATGTAGCCGTCACGGTTCTGCTGGCCATCGCCTGCGTTGTCTTCCTCATCTACTTCATCGTGCACATTGCGCAATCCATCAGCATGTCCCACGTGGTGCACGTGGTTGCCCAAGACGTAGAAAGCCACATGCGCCGGCTCATCCGCCGCGGTGAGGAGGAGAAAGTAAAAGCGCCGGGGCCAGAGTTCTACACGAACGCGCAAAAGCGCCGCAGTAGTGAGACTGGCTATCTCAAATTCGTGGACTATGACGCCATCGCGCAGGCTGCAGCGCAAGAGGATTGCGCGGTGCACCTCGGCGTGGCACCGGGAGACCTCGTATTGGAAGGCGAGGTCATTGCCCACGGCGTGCCACGTTTGCCGGAAGATATTGAGCGTCATATCGTGCTCACGCAACACCGCGAAAACGCCTCTGCCCACGATCCTCGGTTTACCGCTCGGCACCTTGCAGAAATTGCTGCCCGCGCTTTGAGCACCGGCGTTAATGACCCATTTACGGTAATTGACATCATTGACCGCTTTACCCAGATTCTCACCGTGATTGGGGATAAGCGGCTTCCGCAGGGCATTGTGCATGTGGACGGCGAATTTCGGCTGGATTATCAGACCTTTAGCTATGACGAGATCGTCGAGGCGATGTTTACACAGATTCGGCGCGATGCGGCCGATAATGCGGAGATCTACCTCAGCATGCTGGATAACCTCGCTAAGGTGGTTGCCCTCCTTCGCACAGCGGAACGCCGGCGCGTGCTTGACGACACCGCCCGGGCCATCTACTCCGATGCCCGCCGCCAGGTAGGCGGCGAGGTGGAGCTGAAACAGTTGGAGGCCTCCTACCAGCACTTCCAGGCCAACCTAGCTGCGTGGGCGGAATCCGATAAGCCAGGCGAGGAGCACGCCGCGGATTAGACCGCGGCGCGGTTGTCGCTGGCGCTAGTTGCGGAATCCATGCACCGGGGCGGGGATGAAGCCGCCGCGGTTTATGAACTGCGTATTGCCCACCTGATTGACCGGGATGACAGGGGCGTAGCCAAGAAGCCCGCCGAAGCTGACCTCGTCGCCTACCTGGGCGCCAGGTACCGGAATGACGCGTACTGCGGTGGTTTTATGGTTCATCACGCCAATGGCGGCCTCATCAGCGATCATGCCCGAGATCGTCGCGGCAGAGGTGTCGCCCGGCAGGGCAATCATGTCGAAACCAACCGAGCAAATAGCGGTCATGGCCTCCAGCTTGTCCATGGAAATGGAGCCGGACTTGACCGCGTCGATCATGCCTTTGTCCTCGGAAACGGGGATGAAGGAACCTGACAACCCGCCCACGCGGGAACAAGCCATCATGCCGCCCTTCTTAACGGCGTCGTTAAGCAGAGCCAAGGCCGCAGTGGTGCCGTGGGTGCCTACCTGGTCTAGGCCCATGTGCTCCAAGATGTGCGCAACCGAATCGCCCAATTCGGCGGTGGGGGCAAGCGAAAGGTCGATGATGCCGAAAGGCACTCCCAGGCGCTCCGAGGCCATGTTGCCCACCAGCTGCCCGGCGCGAGTGATCTTGAAAGCAGCCTTCTTCACCTCTTCTGCAACCTGGTCTAAGCTGGCCCCCTCGAGCGAGCCCAAGGCACGGTCGACCACACCCGGGCCGGAAACGCCCACGGAGACCACGCAATCGGGTTCCTCAATGCCGTGGAAGGCGCCGGCCATAAAGGGGTTATCTCCCACGGAGTTTGCAAAGACCACGAGCTTGGCGCACGCAATGGCGGAATCGTCTTTGGTCAGCTCGGCCGCTTCCTTGATGACCTCGCCCATCTTCTTGGCTGCATCCATGTTGATGCCCGCGCGGGAGCTGGCGATGTTTACGGAGGAACACACGACGTCCGTAGTAGCCAGCGCCTCCGGAATGGAGCTGATGAGCTTTTGCTCCGCGGTGGTAGCGCCCTTTTCTACCAAGGCGGAATAGCCGCCCACGAAGTTGACGCCTACCTCCTTGGCTGCCTTGTCCAGTGCCTTCGCCGCATCAACGGGGTTTCCCTCTACGCCGGCCACCACCAACGAGATGGGGGTGACGGAGATGCGCTTATTGACAATGGGGATACCGAGCTCGCCCTCGATGCCTTCGCACACCTCGACGAGGCGCCCTGCCTGCTGGGTGACCCGGTCATAGATGGCCTGGCAGGTGGCCTCCATGGTGGAGCGGGTGCATCCGAGGAGCGAGATGCCCATGGTCACGGTGCGGATATCGAGACGATAGTTCTCAATCATCTCGATGGTGTCCAAGATATTGGTGGTATTAAAACGCGTGCTCATATTAAATTTCGTTCATGGCGGTGAAGAGGTCTTCGGACTGAATGCGGATGGACTGGTGCTTTTCTTCCGCAACGGGGCGCATGCGCTCCTTGATGGTCTGGATGGAGACCTTGTCCGCATCGAATTCGACGCGCAGGATCATGGTGAAGTATCCGCCCATGAGCGTCTGGGAGACGTCAATGACGTTGATATCGAGTTCTGCAAGGGTAGTGGTCACCGCGGCGATGATGCCGGTGCTATCGGCACCGGTGACGGTCATAATGGCATACATGCGTGCAATTCTATCTGCTTGCCGGGCGCGCCGCGGTGGTTTGTGTGTGCCGGAGTAAGGAGGCCGTCTGCACGCTGGCCGCGCCGTTGTTACCGTGGGGAGGTATGACTGATAAGAAGAAGATTCTGTACATCGGTGGACACGGCAAGGTCGGGCTGCTGACCGCCCCTAAGCTGGTTGAGGCCGGTCATGAGGTCCACTCCCTCATCCGCAATCCGGAGCAAAAGGCCGAGATTGAAAAGCTCGGCGCGACCCCAGTTATGGCGGATATTACTGAACAATCCGTGGATCAGTGGGCAGAGCTTTTCGCCGCTTATGACGCTGTAGTCTGGGGCGCCGGCAATGGCGGCCGCGGTGGGGCAGACCTCACCTGGGCCGTCGACCGCGATGGCGCCCTGGCTACCCTCGACGCCATGGACAAGTTGCAGCAGGAGGGCAAGGATGTGCCCGCCTATGTGATGATCTCTTATGTCGGCTCCCAGGTAGCAACCACGGATCCTGCCGATGAGAAGTGGTATGCCTATGTGGAGTCCAAGAAGGAAGTAGACAACCGCCTTGTACAGGCCAGCTACCCGCACCTCATCCTCAAGCCAGCGATGCTAACCGAGGAACCAGCCAAGGGCATTGAGCAGATTGAGGATAAGATGCTGAAGGAGTCTCTGACTTCTTCCCGCGAGCTGGTTGCGGACGTCATCGTCGAGTCCCTTGGCCGTGAAAACCTGCCGGATTCCCCGCTCGCCTTCGTTGATGGCGACAATCCGGTGAGCTCCATCAAGTAAGACGCTAGACTGGCTGGCATTATGACTGCCAAGCCACCAGCTGTACTTATTGATTGCGATCCCGGCGTCGACGATTGCCTCGCCCTTATGTACCTGGCGGGGCTGCATCATGCCGGGGAGATCGAGCTGGTGGGGGTTACCACCACGGCCGGCAACGTCGAGGTCCACCGGACCGCGGATAATGCCCGCTGGATTCTGGACCTGTGCTCGCTTTCCGACGTCCCCGTAGCCCCCGGCCTACCCCAACCCCTCAAGGTAGATCTCACCACCACCCCTGAGACCCATGGCCCGACAGGGCTGGGCTACGCACACGCCCCCGCTGCCGCCGCCAAGCTACAACAGCGCGATTGGCAGCAGGTATGGGAAGAAGCATTAGCCACCCATGACGATCTGCAGCTGATCGTTACTGGACCGGTCACCAACCTTGCGGCCTTCGAAGCAACCCATAGCGAGGCTGCCGCGCGCTTCGGTGCCATCACCATCATGGGCGGCGCGGTCAATTACCGCGGAAACACCACGCCAACTGCCGAATGGAACTTTTGGGTGGATCCGCACGCCGCCGCCCAACATTTTCATTCAAACGCCCCACGCGTTCTCACCACGCTGTGTTCCCTCGAAGTAACGGAACAGTTTCTCATTACTCCGCAGCGCCTAGACGAGGCCTTGGAATTGTTGGGGGAGCACCCCACGGCACAAATCCTGCCGGACGTGCTGCGTTTTTATTTTGAATTCCACCAGGCACAAGGGGAGGGCTATCAAGCTCAGATCCACGACCTCTTGACCTGCATGATTGCACTCGGACGCATCAATTTCGACGCGATAGAAACCACCATGGACGTCGAGGCGGAATCGCCACTGCTGCGTGGTACGAGCGTCGCAGATTTGCGCAACCATTGGGGCCGCGCCCACAACGCGCGGCTGGTAACAAGCGCAGACATGGAGGCCGCACACCACGAATGCGCGCGGGCATTGACGCTATTGGTTTCGCATTAGTGGCTTTTAGCACGCAGAGCCTCTACTATTATCCGCGGCGCACGTGCCGTGCGAGCTCGCTTTCCGAGGTGACATAGGAAAGCAGCACCATCCGCGGTCGGCGTTTATTTTGCCCATTTTTCGGTATATGGATTTGGACTTTTACTGTGTCACAGCTTTCTCTCACCCCCGTCCGCAAGGCTATGGTCATCGCGGGTGCACTCATCGTCGCCGCAACCTGGATTTATCTGGTTCTTCTGCGTCCTACTGATTGGGAATCCGTTGCCGGCTCGACCGAGGCGCTCATTACCCTCGCCGGCTACCTCGTTGGCGCCGCGCTCCTTCTCACCGGCACCGTTCCGGCATTACCGGCGCGAACCATCGCCATCATCCCGGTAGCACTAGTGCTCAATATTGTTGTCGGCGAAATCATCGGTTCTATCGGTGTTCCGCTGTATATCGACTCCGTGGGAACGATCCTGGTAGCCGCGCTCGCGGGACCCATCGCCGGATTGGCTACTGGTACCTTGTCCTCCGTCGTATGGGGACTGTTGAACCCCGCCGCTTTGCCCTTCGCCGCCGTGTCCGCCGCCACGGGGTTCCTCTCCGGACTGGTAATCAAGAAGGGCGCTTTCACTAAGGTGTGGTGGGTCATTCTCAGCGGCGCCATCATTGGAATCATTTCCGGCATGCTCGCCGCACCAGTGGCTGCCTTTGTTTATGGCGGTACCGCAGGTCTTGGTACGGGCGCGGTTGTTTCGCTCTTCCGAGAATTGGGCAATTCCCTCATCGCCTCGGTTACGCTGCAGTCCTTTATTTCGGATCCCCTGGATAAGGCACTGGTTTTCCTCATTGTCTGGGCAGCGGTCAAGGCACTGCCGCAGCGCACCCGAGAATCCCTCCAGCCACGTTAATGCACGGCCTTCATCCCGCCACCGTTGTCACCATCGCGGCCTGCGGCTGGATCCTTACTTTGGCGCTGAATAACCCGGTGGCGTCGGCAAGCGTAGCGCTCATCGCCCTAGCCTGCGGTACTGCCGCTACCCGCAACGCTTCCGTGATTTTGACAACATTGGCGCTAAGCGCCCCAGCGGCCCTTTCCATGCTGGTCATTCACGCCCCCTACGGTGATGACCCAGTGCTGCCGCTGCTAACAAGCGACGGCCTGGTTCTCGCCGCCACCCTCACCCTCCGATTCTGCGCCCTCATGGCCTGCTTCATCGCGGCCATGGCAGCCCTGCGCATTGCTGATATCGCCAAGTGGCTGCAAGTGTCGCGCGCTGGCCACAAGGTCGCGTATATCGTGGGAGCCTCCCTACAAACCCTGCCCCAAGGCGCGCACGCTTGGCGTTGCGTCCGTGAAGCCAACCAGCTCGCCGGCATCACCGTGACCTGGCGCAATACCATCTCGCGCGTCATTATTCCCGTTATCGCTCGCCTCCTTACCCAAGGAACCCAACGTGGCCAGGCCCTCGCCGCCGTCGGATTCGACCAAGAAGGGCAACGCACCCTACTGCGCCCCGTTGCCGATTCCATGGTCTCCCGCGTCTTACGCTTCGTCATTCCGCTAGTTAGCCTTGCGGTGGTGATTGCTACATGGATCTAGCCCGCATTAAGCCCACCTCTGGGGCCATATATCAAGTACTCGTCGAACCTGACACAGCCGTCGAAGACGTTGCCGTGCAACTAGCGGAGCACCTATCTACCGAAGCCATTATCGGCACGGATGCCTCAGCACAAATTAGCTTCCTGCGGGAAACTTGCATTGAAGAAGTGGTTTTAGGCCTCGAAAATGCCGGCGTGCCTGCCCCTGAAATGCAGCGGCGCGGGGAGCGAATGCTTCGCGCTGTAGGACTGTCTGACTACTGTGAACATGACCCAACACAGCTATCCGGTGGCCAAACACGCAGGCTTGCGGCTGCTTGTGTTGCCATTCGCGAGCCGGAAGTCATGATTGTGTGCGAACCTGCAGCCGGGCTAGACGCAAACTCGCGCACGCAAGTGGTTCGCCTCTTGCAGGAGTTGCCAGAAACCTGCGTCATTTCTATATCCAGTGCTTCCTGGCCAGAATTGGGTGGGCACATCATTGGAACAGACCCGCTCGTAGCGGCCGTCGACTTACCGCGGGTTTCTGCAAGCCCCCGGACAGGGAGTATCGGTCCGCTAACGGCCTGCAGGAGTGCAGCAAAGAAGAAATGGTGGCACTTTTCTCAGCCCCGTGGCACTTCCTTCAGCGTCGGACCGGTAGAAATCGCTATCGCGAAATCTGCGGTTACGTGGCTGCGAGGCGATAATGGCAGTGGCAAGACCACGCTCCTGCGCGCTGCTGCTGGGCTCGATGGCGCCGGAGCTGTCCCGAATCCACCCGCTCTTGCCTTGCAATCGCCGTTTGATCAGGCGATATTTCCAACGGTGGACGAACTCGTCCCCAATGACACCTTGCGCAACCAGCTGGGACTCAATCCGGCAGATCATCCTCTTGATCTACCATCGTCTCGCCTGCGGCTTGCGCAAGTTGCCCATGTGATTGGACAGCAGCACCCGGTGGTCCTGCTCGACGAACCAGACACCTTGCTTTCAGCTGCCGACCGCTGGCTCATGCACCAACTTATCCACCACGCACTGCAGTCCGGCAGCGCCTTGGTGGTTACTTGTCACGATCCTAAGTTTGTGGCTGAAATAGAAACCTATGCCCAAGTAACGGAAAAGACACTGCCGGCGCCGAAGCTATAAGCGCATACAAAACTGCTCCCGGCTCTTTCCAAGATCAGTTAAGAAGCAGCCGGGAGCAGGATTGGATGTACGGGGGATTACTGTGGGCTCGCCTGAGCACCGCGGATGGATTGCTCTACTAAGTCAAGAACCTTTTCCAGTTCCGCGGTATCGCCCAAGGCAAGCCGATTAATAAATCCGTCCATAAATACCTCAAGATAGATGGCCAAGGTATCGATTTCTACATCATCTCGTAGACGGCCCTTATCCGCATTAGATGCCAATCGTGCGCGAACGGCTTCATCACGAACCGACTGATTCTCTTTCCACCGAGCGGCGAAGGAGGGGTCAGTGCGTAGCAGGGAGGTGATTTCCAAGCGTGTGGCCAGCCAATCGTGGCGCTCAGGATGTTGGAGCATTTCCCGCATGACTTCTACCAAGCCATTTTGAGCCACGACTTCGGCCTGACGAGCGGCATCTTCTTGCGCCAAGGCAAGGAATAGTGACTCTTTGTCACCGAAGTGGTGAAAAATTGCGCCACGTGACTTACCCGTAGCTTGTTCGAGTAGCCGAACAGTCGCTCCCTCGTACCCGTGCTCTGCAAAGCAGCGGCGGGCACCTACGAGAATGTCGTGCCGGCGGCGGCTAAGTTCAGATTCGCTCACGATGGGCATAGTAGGGAACTCTCCTTAATGGGGGATATCTAAAGATTGTTTAATCAGTAATTTTAAATAAGAAATAAAATCGACGTGACGAAACGCGGGGCCGCATTGCCCTTCCTGAGAGAGGGCGGTGCAACCCCGCGTTGTCGACTGAACTTAGTCCTTTAACCCATCGGTTGGGCTAAAGGACTGCGCGAAGACGCTTAGTTCTTGACCATCTGACGCAGAACGTACTGCAAGATGCCGCCGTGGCGGAAGTAGTCAGCCTCACCCGGGGTGTCGATGCGGACGTCGGCATCGAACTCGACGGCCTCGCCGGACTCCTTGGTAGCGGTGACGTGGACGGTCTTCGGGATGGAGCCATCGTTGAAGGCGGAGATGCCCTCGATGTCGAAGGTTTCCGTACCATCCAGGCCCAAGGACTCGTGGGACTCGCCCTGTGGGAACTGCAGTGGGATAACGCCCATACCAATCAGGTTGGAGCGGTGGATGCGCTCGAAGGACTCAGTAATAACAGCCTTCACGCCAAGCAGGTTGGTACCCTTGGCTGCCCAGTCACGGGAAGAGCCAGTGCCGTACTCCTTGCCGGCGATGACAACGAGCGGGATGCCGGCTTCCTTATAGTTCTGGCAAGCATCGAAGATGAAGGCCTGCGGGCCGCCTTCCTGGGTGAAGTCACGGGTGTAGCCACCGGTGACGTCGACCAGCTGGTTGGCCAGGCGAATATTCGCGAAGGTACCGCGCATCATAACCTCGTGGTTACCGCGACGGGAACCCAAGGAGTTGTAGTCCTGGCGGGCAACGCCGTTTTCATCGAGGTACTGCGCGGCCGGGGTGCCCGGCTTAATAGCGGAAGCAGGGGAGATGTGGTCAGTGGTGACGGAATCGCCCAGCTTTGCCAGAACGCGTGCGCCCTTGATGTCCTCAACTGGGTTCGGCTCGGTAGGCATGCCGTCGAAGTAAGGAGCCTTGCGGATGTAGGTGGAATCCTCATCCCACTTAAAGGTCTCGCCCTCCGGCACATCGAGGTTGCGCCAAGCGTCGTCGCCCTTGAAGACGTCGGCGTAGTCAGCCTCGTACATCTCGCGGGAGATAGCGGACTGGATGGTGTCCTCAATTTCCTGCGGGGATGGCCAGATGTCCTTCAAGAAGACATCGTTGCCTTCCTTATCCTGGCCCAGCGGCTGTGCATCAAAGTCAAAGTCCATGGTGCCGGCGATGGCGTAGGCGATGACCATGATTGGAGAAGCCAAGTAGTTCATCTTGACATCCGGGGAGATACGACCCTCGAAGTTGCGGTTACCGGAAAGTACCGCGGTGGCAGCGAGGTCATTCTCGTTGATGGCTGCGGAAACCTCGTCCGGCAGTGGGCCGGAGTTACCAATACAGGTGGTGCAACCAAAGCCGGAGAGGTAGAAGCCCATGGCTTCGAGATCCTTCCACAGGTCTGCACGCTGGAAGTAGCCATCAACAACCTGGGAGCCAGGAGCGCAGATGGTCTTAACCCATGGCTTGGACTGGAGGCCCTTTTCTGCTGCCTTACGTGCGATAAGACCTGCGCCCACCATAACGGATGGGTTAGAGGTGTTGGTGCAGGAAGTGATGGAGGCAATGGCAACCATGCCGTGGTCCAGGGTGAACTCGCCACCGTTTTGGGACTCAACGGTAATTGGGTTGGAGTGACGGCCCTTAGCGCCAGTAGCCGAGGACTCGCCGTGACCCTCACGAGCCTTGTTCAAGCCGCCGGTGACGTCCTCCATAGCTGGGGCGCCGCCTTCTGCGGACATGCGCTTTGCCTCGACAGAGGATTCGTCAACGCAAACCTCGTCGGTGGTGTAGTTAGCCAGATCCTTGCGGAACTGCTCCTTGGCCTCGGTCAGCAGGATGCGGTCCTGCGGGCGCTTCGGGCCAGCGATGGAAGGAACAACGGTGGACAGGTCCAGCTCGAGGTACTCGGAGTACTTTGCCTCTGGAGCGTCCTCCTCCAGCCACATTCCCTGTGCCTTGGCGTAGGCCTCGACGCGGTCGATCTGCTCCTGCGGGCGGCCGGTGAGCTCGAGGTACTTGGTGGTCTCCTCGTCAATCGGGAAGATCGCAGCGGTGGAACCGAACTCAGGGGACATGTTGCCGATGGTGGCGCGGTTTGCCAGCGGGACAGACTTAACGCCGTTGCCATAGAACTCAACGAACTTCTGAACAACGCCGTGCTCGCGCAGCATTTCGGTGATGGTAAGAACGACGTCGGTTGCAGTAACGCCGGTAGGAATCTCACCGGTCAGCTTGAAGCCTACGACCTTCGGGATGAGCATGGATACCGGCTGGCCGAGCATGGCAGCCTCTGCCTCGATGCCGCCGACGCCCCAGCCCAGAATGCCCAGGCCGTTTTCCATGGTCGTGTGGGAGTCGGTACCGATACAGGTATCCGGGTAAGCAAGGCCCTCGTTGTCGAATACAACGCGGGACAGGTACTCGATATTTACCTGGTGGACGATGCCGGTTCCCGGAGGAACTACGCGGAAGTTGGAGAAGTTCTCAGCACCCCAGCGAAGGAACTGGTAGCGCTCTTCGTTGCGCTGGTACTCGATTTCAACGTTCTTTTCCAGTGCATCGGTAGAGCCGAAAGCCTCAACGATGACGGAGTGGTCAATGACCATTTCGGCCGGGTTGAGAGGGTTAACCTGATCTGGGGTACCACCCAGTGCGGAGACGGCCTCACGCATGGTGGCGAGGTCAACAACGCAAGGAACACCGGTAAAGTCCTGCATGAGGACGCGTGCTGGGGTGAACTGGATTTCGGTGTCCGGCTCTGCCTCCGGATCCCAGTTTGCCAAGGCGTTGATGTGGTCCTTGGTTACGTTCTTGCCGTCCTCGTTACGCAGCAGGTTTTCTGCCAGCACCTTGAGGGAGTAAGGCAACTTCTCCAAGCCGGAGACGGTGTTGATGTCAAAGTAGTCATAAGACTTGCCGTTGACGTCAAGGGTCTTCTTGGCCTCGAAGGAGTTCAAGCTTTCAGTCACAGGGAGCTCCATTCCTTGTTAATAAACAGTGTGTTCTGTTTGGTACTCGCCGCCAGTCGTCACCGCGGGGCAGTGCTCGGCATCATTGGTCACTGGTGTGACGCGACGCGACCATGGGGCCCGCTGTGTTGAAGGCGACAAAGAACGCGATGGTTCACCTAGATATTGTAGAGGCTAAAACCTTCGGTCGCTGCCATTGTAACAGTACAAGCGTTCTGTTTTCACCTTTTCGAGAAATTCGGCGAGTTGAGGGGAAGGACGTCTGTGGCCCGCCCGTATCTTGGGGGAGAAGAAGTTTAGGAGCCCTATATATAAGGAAGAGATACACATGGTTCCCGCGGGCGTAGATGTAGCTGATTTGGCAGGCCAGCTGGAAGAGGATGGCGTGGCCTACACGTCCCCAACGCTCAGCCAAGATGCACAGCTCAACGCGGAGGTAGCTCAAGGCTTGCGAGACGGTGACGGAGTGGCCGTGGTTGATGTGGTGGCTGATCGGGCACCTGATGTCCGTGACATTGCCCAAGAGCTCCAGGATGCGACAGGTTTGAATACCGTCATCGTACAAACCCCTCGCTATGTTTCTTCCGTCAGCGACACTTATAGCCGTGCCGACATTGAGTCGGTGCAGGCGCAGATCCCGCCTGGGGTTGAACAAGTAGACCTTCTGTCTGAGTACTACAGGGGGCTAGACCAAATCAGCTTCCCGGTTGGCGCAGTGGTGGGGGCAGTTGCCGTAATCGCCGTGATTGTATTGGTTGGCTCTTTCCTAGCGGCCGGCCGTCGCAAGCCCTAATAGTTGAAAAGGATCTACGGAACCTGAGGGTGCGAGACGGGCTAGCAATGAAGGCCGGGCGAGAAGCGTGGAACATGGCCTTCCAGAATTCGACAAATAGTACCTGAAAATTAAGTTTGTTCGAGAAAGTATCACGTTAGAGGGTGAAACTTTTGCGGGCCTTTGATGCGCGGAAAATTCGGGCAACTGGCCCGAAGGCGTGTACTGAACAACTCCGGGCGAATGTGGATGACGCAGTTTCGTTCACTCACGGGGTGCCGGGAGAGTCGGTTGCGGATTGGGGAGGCAGAAGTTCGGCCTGGACTTAACGTGAGCCGGATACCTAATTGGGGATCGTGGATGGGGCGGGGGAGTGGTCAAAGTAAACCCTTAGGGGTTGACATCCGGTGGGGGAGTGGTTGAGTTGTCCTGGTTATGGTCAGACTCGGGGCTAGTAGGGCGTATGGGGCTCCGGTTGTCTAGTGATTAAAGTCACAATAACGGGATGGTAACAAAATCATTGCAGGTTAGGTGCACATGTTGAGTCATGTGAATTAACTTGACTCACGTGAATTGCGGGAAAATTGTGCGAAACGGGCGTGTCGTGACGTAAGGTTCGATTGTCGACTCAGGAGACATTTCTTGCTTCCTGGGTTCATGGGCTTAGCCTTGACTGTCACGAGAGAACTCGCACGGGTATGTGGGGAAGCACGCCTCGAGCGAAAGTTAGAACGTCGAGTGGCCGTTCTTGGAAGTCAATGAACCGGGACCTTTCGATAGCGATTGGGAACGCAGGCAAAGAACTTGAGCGATTACAATGTTCGAAAAATTACACATCAACCCACCTTCCGTTTATGAGGTGAGACGGGTTCATTAGAACTCCACCGTGTGGAAATTTTGGTGCGAACCTTTATATGGCTAAGGCTAAAAGCCTGTTGTTACAGAAGGTGCGTACGGAGAGGTCCATAGGGATAGGGTCCGGGAACGCCGAATCACTCCACAAGGGTCAGCTTCGTGCGGCCTGTTCATGGTTTGTGGCTGCTTGCCCTCGACGGCTCGGTAGTGCTCAAAAGGTTAGACCTTTTGGACTCCAGTTGGCGCCGCGGCGAGGTCTGCCAGAACCCGTAGAGCAGTTCTCACGGTGCTCAGTGCAACGAAGACGTGATCGGGGCATACGGAATCGCGGGTTGTAAAACGCACCCTGGAGCGTATGTCGCGCGCAGCGCAAGAATAGAAGTGGATTTCACAGTCGTGGGACTTTGTTTGAACAGAGGATAGTTGTAGACCATCTGTGTCCGGCTTGGCGGACTCGCGCAAGTAGACCTTTAGGCTCTCTTGCCAGAGTGCAAATTGTCTGGATATCGCTGTTGTGGGGAAACAGTAGCGGTTAGAGTCGTCCAGTATCGGCGCAGCAATCGTCCTCAACTGTCTCTAGTTCCAACATGAAAGCCCTAAGTCTGCTGAGCGTCCACAGAATGTGCACACCCGGAGTGAAGTCTCAGCCGAAGTAGGCAGTCTATCAACAATTACCGCTCTAGTGTCTGCGGGCACCAGGGGGTTAGCTTCGCGTATCTATTGATATCTACCCAAGGCGAACCTCTAGGCCGCCCAATAAGGCATGCGATAACGCCTGTGTTTGTGCGAAATATACAGGCGGGGATCCCGGGCATACCTATGTCCGGAGTCTTCATGGACTCTCACTAAACGAGCAGCGTGGGCCCAAACTAGGAGTATTTCAGTGGCCACCATTCGCCTTCCGCGCATTCGACATGTTCGCGCTTTCATTGCTGCAGTAGCAGGTACCGCAGCTATTTCAACGCTTTCCACCGTAGCCCCAGCGGGCGCCGATGAAGTATCGACGCCAAACCCAGGTACGGTCCAGGACCAAAACTCAGACCACGTAGCAATTGACCGTGCGGTTGCCAATGCAGATTCGCTGCAGGCCGCTGTAGAGGAGTCCCGGGCAGAGCTAGGTCGCGCGGAAGCGGATGTTTCCGGAGCGGAAGACCGTATTGCTCAGATTCGAACCCAATTGGAACAAGTGAACGGCGAGCCGGGCACTAATGAAGAGTATGTTGCCAGCTTGGAAGATGAGCTGCGCCAGGCGGGGGAGGAAAAGCGAGAAGCCGAGAGTCGGGTCGCGCAGGAGCGTCGAGAGCTGGCCCAGAATGAAGCTCGACTAAACGCTACCCAAAGGTTTGCGGAGGCCACTTTTGCCCGCCAGCAGCAGGCTGCGCGCCAAGAGGGGGCAGCAAGCGGGATACAGCTCTCGCAGCAGGATTCTCTTCCAACCTCGCCAAATCAAGTTGATAATCTTGATTCTGCAGCTTCGACTAACGCCTTTACGGTCAACTCTGAAGACTTGACTTCCGAGGACAAGTCTCAGGGCTTTACAGATGAGGTAGTAGATCGGGGCTCGCTTGAGGCTCCTGGCAGTGCGGACGTTGCCGATAATCCGGAGGCTCCATCCGTTGCTGAGCAGGAGAAGACTACTCCAGAAGCGGACTTCGGAAACGCCCTCAACAAGGGTACAACGCCGACGTTCCAGAACGTCGATTTTGGCACTGGATCCTCCGTGAACGATGCGCTCGGACTTGCGAATGATATCGCCGCAGCCGTTGATGAGGACGATGTGCGCACCCTCATGCAAGGTTCATCTGACTTGCTTGGTTTGGGCAGTCCGAACACTGCACCTGCCGCCAGTGTTGACGCTCCCGAGGTGGATGAGGTAACTGAGTCCGAGGAAACCACCACTGGTGCAGATGCGGGCCGAGACGCTCAGATCGAGGCCGTGATTTCTCGCGCCGAGTCCCAGGTTGGTGTCCCTTATGTGTGGGGTGGCGGCGATAATAATGGTCCTACTGGTGGGCTTCGCGATGGTGGCGTGGCTGATTCCTTCGGTGACTTCGGTCAGTCTGGCTTCGATTGCTCGGGGCTAGTCAAGTATGCCTACGCGGCAGCCGGCCTGGACCTTCCTCATTACACTGGTGCGCAGTACCAGCAGGGTAAGAAGGTTCCTCGTGCGAATGCACAGCGCGGTGACCTTATCTTCTACGGAGCTGGTGGAAGCCAGCACGTAGCTATCTACCTAGGTGACGGCCAAATGATTGAAGCGCCACAGTCTGGTCAGACTGTTTCAGTAGTTCCAGTTCGCTGGGGTGGCGCTACTCCCGATGTCGTGCGCCTTCTCTAATCTCCAACTTTTGGTTGGTATGGTTTAGGGCATGACTGACGCACAACAGAATGCCCAAAACTTCGACGCCCTCCTCGTTCTTTCTTTCGGTGGCCCGGAAGGAAACGAGGAGGTCGTTCCTTTTTTGGAGAACGTTACCCGAGGTCGAGGTATCCCTCGCGAGCGGCTAGAAGTGGTGGGCGAGCATTATTACCACTTCGGAGGGGTAAGTCCGCTCAATGCGCTTAACCGTGAAATCATCGATCACCTCGAAGTGGAGCTGAAAAAACGCGGACATAATCTACCTGTCTACTTTGGCAATCGAAATTGGCACCCCTTTGCCAGTGAGACTGCGGAGAAGATGTCTCAGGACGGGGTGCGCAAGGTAGCTGTCTTCGCTACCTCTGCATGGGGTGGGTACTCCGCATGCCGGCAATATGATGAGGATATTCAGCGGATGCGCGAGCATCTGGCGGAGCAGGGTTTGCCGGATATTGAATTTACTAAGATTCGCCAATTCTTCGATCATCCGAAGTTCGTGGCAGAAATGGCAGCCGCTGTCACGGAGGTCTGGGGAGAGGTTCCGGAAGAAAAGAAGGAATCCACGCGCTTGCTATTTACCGCCCATTCGGTTCCCGTTGTGTACGATAACGTGGGCGGAGCGGAAGGCGATAAAAACCTTTACTCCCGCCAGGTGGCTGAGGCGTCGCGGTTGGTGGCCGCACGGGCCGGTATTTCTGACTATGACCTTGTATGGCAGTCACGTTCGGGTAATCCACGCACGCCGTGGCTCGAGCCAGATATTGTTGATTACACCACAGATATCCACCACAACGAGGGTATCGACACGGTCGTGGTATGCCCGATTGGCTTCATCTCCGATCATATGGAGGTTATCTGGGATCTTGATTCCGAGCTGCAGAAGGCAGCCGAAGAGATGGGCGTCAAGGTCCTGCGCACCCGTACAGCGGGTCCGACTCCACGTTTTGCGGAGATGGTTGTTGATCTCTTCGATGAACTAGAGCAGAGCTGCGAGTGGGAGACCAGCGGGAGTGTCACGGTGCAAGGGTGCACAGTCAATGGTGAGCCGTGCGCGGCGGGGTGCTGCGATATCTGGTCGCGTTAACGGGCAAACTCTCCAAGCGCATAAGACACGCCCGTCATGCGGGCCTGGCGGATGTGGCGCCACAAGCGAAGCAATTGTGGATCAAGGCTGTGGTCATTGATGCGGTCAGTGACGGTTTCGATGATCGCGGCCACTCGGTCGGCACGGGCAAAGAGCTTGGCTGCTCGAGCTGGCGTTGAACGGGGAAGTCCGGGTGTGTCATAGAAGTCGCTCAGGGTTCCCACGGTGAGGCGTGGGTTGGGCAAGGCCTCGGTGCTATACCCGGTTCCGGCGATGAGATCGGCGGACTCATTGGTTGCCTGAGAGAGGAGGGCATCAGCTTCACCGGGGCTTAGCCAGGCGGGCGCGGGGAGCTGCTGCTTTTCGACGACCACTTGCCACGCTGTATGGCTGTGGCGAATGTGGGGGACGAGGACTAAGTTACGCAAGGGATCATTGGTGCGAACTATGATTGCCCCGGCAGAACTTTGTGCGGCCGCGCGATAGGACTCCGATCCTGCCGGCAATGCGGGTGGCTCGCCTGGCCCGGACAGTGCGAGGCGCACAATAGGCTCTGCGCGTACACCGCGATGAGCGGTGAGCTCGGTGGTCTCCGCGCGCAGCATGGCTAATAGATCGACGAAGGGGGATTCGTCCAGGCACTCTGGACGTCCGCCTAGTTCAGTAAGCGCGTCCAGCAAGTCATCGGTGGTTTCATGTCCCCACAGCCACGAGCCAAGCCAGACGGCGGTGTTTTGTAAAGGTGACCATACTTCGGCGCGCATATCCATGGCGAGCCAGTCTAGTAGATAGACTAACGGGCCATGAGTTTTGATCCTTATGGCGGAGATATTTTTGCTGGCCACTCGCGGTCGAAGCCGCGCCAGTACCCGGAAGTACCAGCCGAGCCCGGAATGGTAGTGGAAGTGCGCGGCGATGACTTTGTGGGGGCTGTTATGGGCGTGGATAAAACCGTTTTCGGTGAGGTGGTACGCCTTGAGGATCGCCATGGCGTAGAACGGGTCTTTAACCTGGTTAAAGGCGGGTTCCTAGTGGAAGGAAAGCCGGTAACGCTTACCCGGTACGTCGAAAAGCAGGCTCCCCGCAAATCCAACTCCGGCTCCCGCCGCGTAGAAAACGTGGAGGCAAAGGTTGCCGCGCCATCGCGCATTTGGGTAGAAGGCGTGCATGATGCCGCCATTGTGGAGAAAGTGTGGGGTCACGACCTGCGTGTGGAAGGCGTGGTCGTCGAATACCTCGAGGGTTTGGACAACTTGGAGGCGCGCCTCGCAGAGTTTCAGCCAGGGCCGGGCCGCAGGGTCGGCGTATTGGCCGATCACTTGGTTCAAGGCTCCAAGGAAACCCGATTAACGGAAACCGTGGGAGAGCATGTCCTGGTCACTGGACACCCCTTCATCGATATCTGGGCGGCGGTAAAGCCGCAGCGCGTAGGCCTGCGCGAATGGCCAGATGTGCCCTACGGCGAGGATTGGAAAACCGGTATTTGCCGCCGCGTAGGGTGGAGCGACCCGAAGGATGGGTGGCGTCATGTCTATAACTCCGTGCATTCCTTCCGTGACCTGGACTCCAGCCTGATCGGCGCCGTGGAGCGCCTCGTGGACTTCGTTACTACATCTGAGTTGAGCAAGTCCGACTTGCTCTAGGGCTGGGCAAGGTTGGCGCGTTCAATGAGGTTGACGGCCAACTGCCACCCCGCCATCTCCGCGCTCCAGCCGGCCGCTTGGAGGCGTTGCGACATGGCTTGCTTGGAAATTCCTAGCTCTTCGGCGGCCTCATTCTGGTTGAGTCCTGCGCGGACGAGCGAGGTTGCTTCGCGCCCTTCGATGGTGCGCTTGTGCAGAACGTAGCCGAGCAGAGCGAAGGTGGCCGCGATGTCGCTCGCCTCCGCGGCGCGGCCGCGCTTATTGAGTTTGGCGTAGACCTGCCCCATGCGGGCGGACTTCCGCAATGCAGCGGTTGCTACCTGGCGCGCGCCTTCCTCATCTTCCTGGTTGCCGGGGCTAATGCCGATGCCGATGGCCCAGTCGCCGTCGGCAAGCAGGGCCATGACCACGTCGCACACGGCAGTTGCTGAATCAACTACGGCGCAAATATCTTCCACGCCGAGCACGTGGAACTCGCCCACACCGTTGAGGGTGGATAGAGCCGTTGCAGAACGTTGGACCAACTCTGCGCGACGCACGGAGCGGCCCCGGTAGCGAGCGTGGACAGCAAGCACAGAAATCCTCCTTAAGGAACCAATTGCGAAATAGTCTACCGCTCGTACTTGACTTATGGGCGAGTGGGGAGGCGCGAATCCATATACAGCCCGCCCATACCGATGGCGGCAAAAGCTACCATGGCGACAATGATGCTGGGCGAGGTGTGGCCGGTGAGGGCATCGCCGAAGAAGACGCCGAGGGCAGTAGTCGGGATGGAACCGAGGAGGGTGGCCACGGTGAAATGGCTAAGCTTCACGGGTGTTAGTGCGGCAACATAATTCAGGAGACTGAAGGGGACGCCGGCTACCATTCGCAGCGAAGCGATGGCCAGCCAGCCGCGTCGCTCCAAGTGGGCATTGATTTTAAACACTGCGGGGTGGGTTAGGTGCGGCCGGATCCAGTCTCCAAGGAGCGTGCGGACGATGAGGAGCGACAGGGCCGCAGACACCGTCAAGGCGCACAAGGAGAGGGCGAGGCCCTTCCATGGGCCAAAAAGTATTCCTGCGGCTACCGTCCAAAACGTTCGGGGGAATGGAAGCTGCGTAAATATGACATAACCTAGGGTGAAAAGGAGGGGGAACCAGGCGCCATAGCGGGTGGAGGCCTCGCGAAGTTGAGCCACGTCCGGCAGATCAAAGAAATAAAGGAGGGCCACGACGGTGAGGATGGCCGCGAAGAACGCCAGCCAACGCCGTATCGACCACTGGAGGATTGACCGCCAAGCGGACCGGGCGAGCGACATGAGGAAATGGCCGAAGCTGCGCGCCCAACTCAAAAGTGTGGTCATGGGGGAGATCGTAGTCCTTGTGGGAGTACTGAATAGAAAAATCCGGCGGCTACCTTAGTGGTAACCGCCGGTCCGTTGTGCCCGAGGGGGTGTCTGGTTCGGAGACATCGTTCCGCATGTCTTATGAGATAGTTCCGGTCTAACCAGCACTAATGTCTCATTACATCGATCCGGTAGAAAACTCTGAAGTTAAATTTGCCCGGCCGCGACAAAAAGTGATGTCTCGAGACATCGATCCTCCATGCTTTAAAAATGGAGCAGAAATCAAAACCAAGCCCAAAAATCATCATCGAAACCATGCTTGCTACCGGCATGACTCAAGCCGAAGCAGCTGACCATTTCGGCGTCAGCACCAGATGGATCCGAACACTTCAAGCCCGCTACCGAGAAGGCGGAATCAACCGCCTAGAACCACGCTCTAAACGCCCGCGCACTAATCCCCGAGCGCTCAACCCCAGCACTGTCGACCGCATACTTAAACTGCGCCAGGACCTCACAGAACGCGGCACTAACGCCGGAGCCCATACAATTCGCTGGCACTTGCAGCAAGAGGGAATCGACCCACCACCAGCACCATCCACAATCCACCGAGTGCTCGCAAACAACGGTCACGTCATCGCCCAACCACAAAAGCGTCCTCGCAGCTCATGGATACGATTTCAAGCAGATCAACCCAACGAAACATGGCAAATGGACTACAGTGACTGGACCATCGCAGGTCACAAGCGAGTAGCTATCCTCACCATCTTGGACGACCATTCCCGGTTCATCATCT
>CALLKG010000055.1:0-4712 GCA_938008395.1 Corynebacterium tuberculostearicum | reverse complement strand
CTATTTCGTAACATTGCCTCCCTCTTAATTCTGTTCGTCCCGAGCAGAATCTCCCTTAAACGGTGCCAGCCGATTAAAATGCACCACTCTTGGCTTTCCACTTGGCTTTCGCCGTATTCGGTAGATAACATCATTGATCCTTTTAATCACCTCATAGGGTCCTTCCCAGGATTTCTGCAGTTTTGGTGAATAGCCTCGTCGCCGTTGAGGGTTGAACAACCAAACTAAGTCCCCAGTCTGATAACCTGTTTCCACAGCTTGGACATCGTAACGTTCCTTCATCTTGTCACTAGCTACTTGAATATTGGTCCGTACACGGTCATGTATGGCATTCATCTTTCGCCGAAGATCTGTCACATAATCCTCTCCAACGAGATCCTCTCCTGGTTTGGCTCCATACTGCAGATCGCAAGGCAATCTTAACTCACGGCCAAATATCACACTTGCTGGAGTTTGCCCTGTTGTTTCATGGATTGCCGATCGATATGCCAATAAAAACAAATGAATATATTCGTCCCAATCCTTCTGATGATCGGAAACAGCTTTTGACAGAAATTTTCCAATTGTTCGATTCAAGCGCTCTACCATTCCATCTGACTGTGGATGCAAAGCAGTTGTCCTAGTTTTTCGAATTCCTAGTGCCTCACAAAGCTGCTGAAATACAGCTGACTCAAAGTTCCTTCCCTGGTCTGAATGAAGCTCCAACGGTACTCCGAAACGACTTATAAGTTCCCTTACCAAGACTTCGGCAACAGTGGTTGCTTCCTGATTCGGTAATGCATAGGCTTCTGTCCATTTGCTAAAATAGTCCATTGCTACTAGGATATACTTGTTCCCTCTTTCAGTTGTGGGAAATGGTCCCGCAATGTCGATGGCTATTCTTTCAAATGGGCTACCAACATTATACTGCCTCATTGGCGCACGCCTACGTTTCTGAGGTCCATTCGAAGAAGCACAAACCACACATCTTCTACACCAGTCTTTAACATCTTCAGTATAATGGACCCAATAAAATCGTTGGCGAACCTTTTCTGTAGTTTTTTTAACTCCCAAGTGTCCTCCAGACACATCATCGTGAAGCAGCTTAAGAACATCAGGAACTCTTTTCCTCGGGATCAAAAGTTGTTGTTTCTGTTGTGTTCCATCTTCACTTTCCAAAATACGCTTCAACAAGCCGTTCTCAACAACAATAGATTGCCACTGCGCCCAATATAATTTTACACTTGGAGGTAGTGAAGCTATTTCTCCCCATGAAGGTCTTCGATCTTTTTCTTTCCACTGCATCAAAAGCCCAAGATCAGGATCCTCCAGTTGATCTGCTCGAATTTCATCATCTTGCCAAAAGTTGTCGATGACTGTAGTCCTGCAGACTGTAACAAATCTTTCCTCTGCCTTGTTACAGTGCTGGCAGTTCTCCGGGCATGGCCGTCTTGACAATGCGTCAGCATTTCTATGACGAAGTCCAGCACGGTGTTCAGAATCGTAGTCATATTCTTGCAATCTCTCTATCCATCTTGCGACTTGACCTTCGGGATTCTTGAATCGCAAAAGCCACACAAGGGCAGAATGATCCGTCCTTAAGAGAAATTTGCGCCCATATAGGTATTTACGAAAATGTTCAACTGACTTGATAACAGCAAGTAATTCTCTTCGTGTTACACAGTAGTTGCGTTCCGGCTTTGACAGCACTTTACTGAAGTAAGCAATGACGCGTTCTTGACCATCTTGCATTTGAGAGAGTACACTTCCGATGCCAATGTTGCTTGCATCAGTATCCAGAATAAACTTCCCTTCAGTCCGAGGGTAACTCAAAATTGGAGAATCAATCAGCACCTTCTTCAATTCTTCAAACGCATGTTGACACTTCAAATCCCATATAAATTCACTGTTTTCTTCTGTGAGTCTTGTCAACGGTTTAGCAATATCAGCGAAGCCCGGAACAAATCGCCGATAGTAAGTACTCAAACCCAAAAAACTTCTTACTTCATGCTTGTTTTTAGGTGTTGGCCAGTCTCGAACAGCTCTAATCTTCTCGGGATCCACCGCAACTCCTTCCTCAGAGACAACATGACCAAGATAGTTGACTTGCTTTCGGAACAATGTGCATTTCTTGCAATTAAGTTTCAAGTTGGCCGCTCTTAAACGTAGAAACACTTGCTCCAAATTCTGTAAATGCTCTTCAAAACTCCTCCCAAGTACGATGATGTCATCCAGATATACCAAACAGGTCTCCCACGATAGTCCTCGTAGCACACTTTCCATTAGACGTTCAAATGTGGCCGGTGCATTACAAAGACCAAACGGCATGACGGTGAATTGCCACAATCCACTTCCAACAGAAAACGCTGTTTTTTCTCTATCCTTAGGTTCTAGTCCAACTTGCCAATATCCACTCTTCAAATCCAAGGTTGAAAAGATCTTACATCCAGCTAATGTGTCCAGTGTATCATCAATACGAGGCAATGGATAACTGTCCTTCTTGGTAACATTATTTAGTTGACGAAAATCTACACAGAACCGAGTTGAGCCATCCTTCTTCCGAACTAACACTACAGGTGAGCACCATGGACTGCTTGACGGTTCAATAACTCTATCCCGTTCCATGTCTTGAATAATTTGATCTGCTTCCGCCCGCTTCGCTAAAGGCAATCTTCTGGGTATTTGACGGATAGGCCTTGCGTTACCTGTATCTATTCGATGCCTTACAACATTGGTTCTTCCTTTGGGTTGACTCGCATTTTCAAAGACATCTTGATAACGGGCGACGAACATTCTAATCTGTTTACTCTGTTCTTCGGTTAGTTCCTTACAAGCTTCCTTCAGGAAGCCTTCAAGGTGTTTTGGTACGTCTTCTGAAGAAACTTGGACACTGCACACTCTTCGTGTTACTGATGAAACCGACGAGCACATACTTAAATAAGCTCCCTCTTTGATAGTCACTGGATAATCGTTGATATTCATTAATCTAACCAAAATATCCTTCTTAGCTTGAATCAATGCTCTCGCAATCAATACTCCTTTTCCAGCATCGCTGTTAGCATTAGATTCCACTACTAAAACATGTCCATCCGGAATAACACAATCTAGGTAAACTCGTACTAAAATCTCACTTTGTTTCGGAATAGTTACAACTTCAGCTGCAAACACGCGTGTAGTGAATTCATCGTGCTCCTGTACGAAAACATCCTCATCTTCAATTTTCAAGGTCCGCTTCTTCAGATCTAGTTTGAACCCATACTTCGCCATTACATCCATTCCAAGAATAACTGCCTCCTCTATATCAGCCACTAGCACCTGATGATCGAAAGTGGTGCTACCGATGTGAAAGTTGGCAACTGTCTCACCATACACTGATGCCGATTCTCCAGTTGCCGTCCGTAAAGTCCATTTAGTTGGTATTATCCGCTTTTTATCACAAACCAAATCAGGTCTCATAAGTGTCATTGTTGCTCCCGTGTCCAGCAACAGCTTCAAGTTCTTTCCATTTACTTTGCCATCTATAAACATGCTGCTGACTTGACCACCAAATGATGCAACAACCGCAGATCTCTTCGGGGCATCGGCAAAGCGGGTCGACAGCTGCCCCCTTCCATCAACCCTTTTTAGTTTTCCTGTGACTGTTGTTCTGACTTTCCTGGACATCGATTTCGAAGATGTCCAACCTGCCCACAGCCCCAGCATCGCAGCTGTCTCTTCTTTCCTTTCAAGGCCTCCAAAACCTTCTTAACGATATCCTCTATCGAGAGTTGTCTATTCTCTTCTACAACTTCCATCACACGGGCTTGAGCGTGACCTCGAAGAGATTGTTTTACAGCTTCAAACTCGAGCGCCTGTGTTAAAGCTTCACTAAGAGTTTGTGGTCTGGCCAGTTTTACAGCTTGTTGTGTCTCACTTGCCCGAAGTCCATCCAAGAACTTCTCTACTGCAAGACTTTCGCACACATCATCAGAAACTGTTGGGTATGCACTTCTTACTAGGCGCGCTATATCCGCTTCAAATTCCTGAAGAGTTTCATTTGATCTCTGGATACGATTCTTGAGCTGTGACCTATAAAGTTGTTCCATATGTCTATGTCCGAACCGCATTTCAAGCCTCTCAACTAATGCTTTAAAGTTTTGACGCTCATAAAGAGGAATCGTCTGCAGAACTCTTAGGGCGTCCCCTCGCAAAGAAACACTCAACACTGAGGCCTTTCTTGTCAAAGACCAGCCGTTTATCATAGCCATTGTCTCGAATAATGTCAAATATTCCTCCCATGAGCTCTTTCCATCGAAAGTTGGCATATCATTACGTGTACTCTCCACTGTTGGTGCTGCGTCACTTCCCATACTCTTACGATCCGTATCTGATGTTTTATCTTGCTCGAAATCCATCCTGACTGTTGAAGGATGCACTTGATTTTCCAGAACCTTCATCTGCTTTGTGAACTCATTAATTTTCTCATCAACTGCCACTGAATATTCTTGAAACTTCTTCTCGACGTTCGAACATTCCTGAAAACTTTTCTCAATTTTCTCATCCATATTTCTGGAATATTCTTGAAGCTTTATTTCCATTTTCTCCTCCACGGCTCTTGTTTGATCTTGAAGCTTCTCCATTTTCTCTTCGATGGCTCTACTTGATTGTTCTTGAAGCTTCAACATCTCCTCCTTCAAGTCTCTTGTTTGATCTTGAAGCTTCTCCATTTTCTCTTCGATGGCTCTACTTGATTG
>CALLKG010000054.1:0-2038 GCA_938008395.1 Corynebacterium tuberculostearicum | reverse complement strand
GCGGCAATGGCCATGGTGCCCACGCCGATGAAGCGGATGTCATCGGAGAAGGTGGTATCGACGACGTCGGCAAGCGCGGTGGCACCAGTAATATCGCCGGTGGTGAAAATGGGCAGCAAAATGAAGTAGGAAATGACTACGCCAACCAGCATGGCAATGCCTACCGGCAGGCCCACCAAGTGGCCGACGCCGATAAGCGCGGTGGACAGGCTAGTGCCCAGGGTGGTCGCGCCAGCGCCGAGCTTGAAATAGGCGGTGACCTCGGAGGCGGCGGCCTTCATTGCGGTCAGCAGCGCCATGACGGCCGAGGTAATGCCGCCGGCGACGATGATGCGCAGGCCCCTGGCATTTTCTTCGTGGCTGGTACCGGAAGCATTCTCATCGCCCACCTTGAGAACCTCGGCCGCGGCCACGCCCTCCGGGTAGGGAAGATCGGAGCCGGTGACCAAAGCGCGGCGCAGCGGGATGGAATACATCACGCCCAGCACGCCGCCGATGATGCACACGCTGGCCGTCTGCACGAAGCCAAAGCCCTGCCAGTACCCCACCATGACCAGGCCCGGGAGGACAAAGATGATGGCGGACAAGGTGCCCGCGGCAGAGGCAATGGTCTGCACAATGTTGTTTTCTTTAATGTTGTGGCCCTTGAACCGGCGCAGCACCGCCATGGAAATCACGGCGGCCGGGATGGAGGTAGCAAAGGTCAGGCCCACCTTCAGGCCTAAGTACACGTTGGCGGCGGTGAAGATGAGGGTAATCAGGCCACCGATAATGATGCCGCGCAGCGTCAGCTCGGGCAGGGAGGCCTTGGAACCTGCGGCGGATGATGCGTTCGCCATGCCAGGTCCTTTCTATTCTCGGCTATGAAAGTTTCTCGTTTCACCCTGCGTAGCAAACCGCGGCCTGCCACGTCCGTTTCTGTCTGTTTGGCGCCGGTTCCTTCCCGGAATAGGGCCCGAACGGACAGAATCCGCACAGGGTGGAATGAAAAAATTTTAGTTCACCATCCCAGCATTTTCCTATTCCGGTTGCTCTATAGCTTCGGGCGGGCGGGTACCGTAGAGAACATGACTGCACTTAATGAAAGCATTCGCAACGATCGCGAGACCATTTTCCGCCAGCTCAGCGAGCTCGTGGCATTTAACTCCGTCCATGACGAGGAAGGTCTGGAGGACCAGACCAAGGGCGCAAGCCAGTGGGTTAAATCCGCACTCGAAGAGGCTGGAGTGAGCGTGGAAACCATCACCACGGCCGATGGCTCCACCGCCATCTTGGGTGAGCGCAAGGGCGATGAGGGCGCCAAGACGGTGCTGCTCTACTCCCACTATGACGTGGTGCCGGCCGGCAATCGCGAGGCTTGGGAATCCGATCCGTTCACCCTGACCGAGCGTGAGGCCGCCGATGGCACCACCCGCTGGTACGGCCGCGGCGCCGCCGACTGCAAGGGCAACGTGGCCATGCACCTAGCTGCCCTGCGCGCGGTGGACAATAACGGCGGCACCAAGGTGAACCTGAAGTACCTCATCGAGGGCTCCGAGGAGCGCGGCGGCGAAGGCCTGTCCCAGCTCATCAAGGATCGCCCGGAGCTTTTTGCTGCCGACGCCATCCTCATCGCCGATGCGGGCAACGCCGCTGTGGGCCAGCCAACCTTGACCACGTCCCTGCGCGGCGGCGCGCAGATTGGCGTGCAAGTCGATACCTTGGCCTCCGCCGTGCACTCCGGCCAGTTTGGCGGCGCGGCACCGGATGCCGCCAAGGCGCTGATGCGCGCCATCGACTCCCTGTCCGATGAGTACGGCCGCACGGTTATCGACGGCGTGGATACCACCGCCGAGTGGTCCGGCCAGGAGTACCCGGCAGAGGCCTTCCGCGCCGATGCACAGCTGCTGGAGGGCACCAAGATCATGGGCGAAGACGACCCGGCCGGTACCACCCCGGTGGCCAACATGGTCTGGTCCCGCCCGGCCATTACCGTGACCGGTTTTACCTCCACCCCGGTGGCAGAAGCCGTCAACGCCGTGCCCGCCACCGCTTCCGC